>CALRJJ020000224.1:0-7635 GCA_943367505.1 Flavobacterium psychrophilum
TAGCTTTGTCTAGCATTGGACCACGCCAGATTAATGGTGTGTCTTGGGAGACAAAGAAAGCCATCGAAATGCATTTAACGCCATGATTTTCGGCTGGCACAATGCGGTTGTCTTTGGCGGTGGGCTGATAGGCATCAACTCCCATCATCAAAGGAATATTTGGACCAGTAATATCAGCGTCGAGTAAACCGACTTTGGCGCCGAGCTTAGCTAGTGCCACAGCCAGGTTGCAAGATACAGTTGATTTACCTACGCCGCCTTTACCTGAGGTGACAGCAATAATTTGCTTGATGCCGTTCACTGGTTCTTTGCCATTGCGGCGTTGTCCAGCCACTTGGGCTGCTGATTCCATTTCGACTTCTTCAACACCATCTAAGGCTTTTACTGCGTCTTGGCATTCGCCTTCGAGGCGCTCCTTAACTGGGCAGGCAGGTGTTGTCAGTGTTAGTTTGAAAAACACTTTTGAGCCAGTAATCTTGATGTCGGAGATCATTCCGAGAGTGACTACATCGATGTTCAGGTCAGGATCCATGACCGTACTGAGGGCTTTTCTTATTTGCTCTTCGTTGAGCTTATTTTCATTGGCGCCAAGCATTGAGTGACCTGTTTAGGGTAGTGACGGCCTAATCAAGTTTCAAAACTGAAAGCTGAAAACTGATTGCCAATCACATAGTAACGGCTCTAGCTCAAGAGCGGCCGTAAACTAATAAATTATTGAGGCTTGCTAGCACTAACTTCTCTTAAGTCTGGGGCCGCCAGAGCTTTGTTTCTGCTTGCTAAAGCCCGCTCTGCCTTGGTTATTGGGTGCTTGTCCCCCAATCTTTCAGTGAGCTTTTCAAGAGCGTCATTGACTTGCTCTTGGGAGCCGACACCTAAAGTGGCGTTAGCAACAGCCAGGTTAGCGGCACTGACATAACAATCAGGATGGTCTGAGCTAAGCAGGGCTTGTCTCATTTTTAGGGCCGCTGCGAAGCATTCTTTGGCTTTGGCTGCTTGTCCCATTTGTAGGTAGCAGATGCCTTGATTATCTAGAGTGATAGCTAGATCGGGATGAATGGCAGGCAGAGAGCGCTTTTGAATGGCTAGGGCTCGTTCTATGTAGACTTGTGCTTTGTCATAGTTTTGTAAGCGTCGCTCTAAATCGCCAATACCCATCAGCGTTTTGGCTGTTAGTGGATGGTCAGGGCCGAAAGCCTTCAAGCGAATATCTAGAGCCCGTTCGTAGAGAGTACGGGCCTCGCCCAGTTTATTTTCTTCGCGATAAAGGCCCGCCAGGTTGTTGAGGTCCATCGCTGTATCTGGATGTTGGTTGCCCAGGGCATTTAAATCAAGGTAGAAAGCTCGTTGATAGTATTTCTCGGCTTTTTTAACTTGGCCAAGATCGCGATAAAGCCCGCCTAAATTGGCTAGTAAATAGGCATTGCCGACATCACTGCGGCCGAGTTTTTTCTCTGTGATGGCTAGAGCTTTGAGATAAAGAGTTTCCGCTTCGCTGTAGCGACCCTGATCACGCCTCAGTTTAGCTAAGCCATTGGTAATACTGGCCAGTTGTGGCGAGTCGGGCTGCTTAATTTGGGTCTCCCACAAATTTAGGGCCTTTAAGTAAGTTTTTTCGGCTTCCTGGTAATGACCTTGTTCGCGCTCGAGCATGGCTAAATTATTGAGGGCTACAGCGGGCTCGGGCCGGCTGGCGGCAAAGCTGAGTCGGGCGGCTTCGGCTGCTTTTTCGTAGTAGGGGCGGGCTTCGCTGTAACGGCCTTGGATGCGGTAAAGCTCTGCCAGGTTGTTCATGGCTCGGGCTGTGCGTTTGTCGATTTGCCAGTCGGGGCCAAAGGTTTGGCAGACGGCCAGGGATGTTTCAAATTCTTTGCGGGCCTTCTCGTAGCGACCAAGTTTGAAAGCCTCTTCGCCAGCGGCAATGGCGTTGTAGTAAGGCACGCTCTGGAAGGCTAAGAGTATGGCCCAGGTCAGCGTACAGCCAAAGAGTGCGCGGCGGTACCATTTCATTTTGGGGTTGTCGACGACTTTTTCTTTGAAGCCTTTTTGCCAGCGAGCAATTTTGCTGAGCAAAGATGGGCTCTTGAGAGGCTCACCTCCGACCGTCTGAACCGCTGATGCTGCCTCATCGTTGCCTGTATCGGAGGGCGGATTGCTGGGCGGCTGGGCGTGTGACTGAGTTCGTGACTGGGTCAGAGGGTCGGCTGGTAAGTCTTGAGATTGGTTTGGGGTGTGTTTTCTCATAGGGCTAACTTACGTCTGAGCCCGAGGGGAAGTCAAGAGGGGTTTTGGATAGTATTCGTATCTCCAAAATCGCCTTGGCAAACCTATGGCCACGGCCGGCCTGAACTTTGCCTTAATTTGCAGTTTGAATTTGCCAGAATCTAGCGCGTTGCCAGAATAGTGAGCAGCAAATCTTCGAAAGCTTGCTTGTTTATTTGTGTGGCTACTTGCACTTTGCGCCCAGTGAAAAGTGATGGGCCCGTGCGGCCGATACTCTTGCCTGAGGTAGAGACGTCAATCTTCACTTCTTTATAAGTGAATAAGCCCGGCTCAATGGCCGCAGCGGCCGTGATGGTGTCCCAGAAGTAATAGTCGAAACCTTTGACCAGGCTCCATAGCTTAAAGGCTAGGGCCGAGGCCCGTGAGTTTTCTGATTGGGCTTCGAGTTTGGCTAAAAAGTCTTTGGTAACCGGTAGGTCATTGGTGAGATCAAGAGTAATGAGCTTGATTGGAATTTTGCTGTCAAGCACTTGTTTGAAGGCGACAGGGTCGGCATAGACGTTCCATTCAGCGGTGCCGTCAGTGCCTTCTTCTTCGACGTTGCCTTTGCAATTAATGGCTCCGCCCATGATCAAAAATTCTTGAATCTTGTCTTTGACTTCGGGTTGACTGGTCAAGAGTTTGGCAATGTTTGTAAGAGGGCCAGTTGTGACCACAGTGAAAGGCACTTTTGAATTAGAGAGGCAATCTAAAAATACCGATTCAATATTGCGCGGCCGACCATGCTGGTATGGCTTCTTCAGATAGTTGTCACGGAAAAGCGGCAGCTCATTGATGATGTAGCTTTCTCTGCGCCAGTTTTCTGGAAACGGATGCGGTACTTCGTCTTCGGTTAGGGCTATTTCTGGCCCGTCGATATCGAGGTATGTAGCTATCTTTTGAGTCGCTTCAAAAATTTGAGCGGCATAGCAGTCACCGTTGGTGATACCAACAGCCTGCAAATCTATTTCTGGGCTGAGCCAGAGCAAAATGCAGCTGAGCAGATCGTCAACGTGACCATCGTGATCGTGAATGATAGGTTTAGGCATCCCTCAAGTTTACTGTCCTGACAAGGCAGTTTCATTAGAGGGCAATTTATTGCTGAAATTTATTGACGAATTGTTTTGATCGGGCTGCCAATTGGCCGTTAGAGAATGCCGAGATCCATCTTGGCTTCTTCGCTTGCCATGGTCTTTGGATCCCAACGGGGTATCCATACCAGTTTGACATCGACATTTTCGGCCCAGGGCAGTTTCTTGGCCGCGGCATGGCATTGACCTTGAATGACAGCGCCAACTGGACATCCTGGGCTGGTCAGGGTCATTTTGATGTTGACGTCGTTGCCGGTTACTTTGACTTCGTAAATGAGGCCGAGATCAACGATGTTGATGCCTAGCTCGGGGTCGACAATTTGGCGAAGATTTTCTAGAACAAGATCTTCTTGCAACGATGACATCATAACGGCTTATTCCTTTTTAGTAGATTTAGCAGTCTGGATTCCTTCCAAAAGCGTGTTCCAGGGTAGCAGTGCACACTTGATACGCACAGGATATTTCTTCACGCCCCGCAGAGCTTCTAGCTCTTCTAGTTCGTCTTCAAAAGCAACTTCGTCGCTCTTTGTTAGCATCATATTTTTGAAGCTTTCGATAATTTCTTCGGCGCGCTCGACCGATTGACCAAGTATTGCTTCAGACATCATCGAGCCTGAAGCTGTATTGATAGAGCAGCCATGGGCCATGAGTTTAACGTCTTCGATTAAGCCAGCTGGCGAGACGTTGAGATAGAGGGTGAGCTCATCGCCGCAAAGTGGATTGACACCTTCTACGGTGGCACTAGCATTGTCTATGCTGCCGTTATTGCGCGGATTGTGGTAGTGATCCAGGATAGTTTCCCGGTATAGATCATCTGCAAGCGACATGTCCCATAACCTTATCAGCTTCTTTGAGAGCGGCCATTAACAGGTCGACTTCTTCAAGGGTGTTGTAGATATAAAAACTAGCGCGGGCTGTGCCCATCACTTTCAAATCTTTCATCAGGGGCTGGCAGCAATGGTGCCCCGCTCTGATTGCCACACCACTATCGCTCAAGATTTGACCGAGATCGTGGGGGTGAATTCCTTCAACGTTAAAGGCAACAACGCCGCCGCGAAGATTGGCGTCTTTAGGGCCGTAGATGGTGATGCCTTTGATTTCACCGAGGCGCTTGAGGGCATACTCAGTGATCTCTACTTCGTGGGCTCTGACATTATCCATGCCTAGATTTTGCAGATACTCAATAGCGACACCGCTAGCAATAACATCAGCGATGTTTGGTGTGCCAGCTTCAAACTTCCAGGGTAGCTCATTCCAGCGGCTCTTGTCGCGGTGAACTGAGCTAATCATGTCGCCACCAAACATAAATGGCGGCATGGCATTGAGAATTTCTTTCTTGCCCCAAAGAATGCCAACACCGGTTGGGCCCAGCATTTTATGCAGTGAGAAGACATAAAAATCACATTCAAGTTCTGCCACAGAAGTCTTGAGGTGGGGCACTCCTTGAGCGCCGTCTACGAGGATAATGGCATTGTGTTGGTGGGCTAGTCTGGCCAGCTCTTTTACAGGTGTGATTGTGCCCAGCACGTTAGACATTTGGGTTACGGCAACCAGTCTGGTTTTGCTGCCAATCAACTGCTTGGCAGATTCCATATTGATTTGGCCGTCTTCGGTCAATTCTAAAAAGACTAGTTTAGCTTCGCGTTCTTGAGCCAGTTGCTGCCAAGGTACCAGGTTCGAGTGATGTTCCATTGGTGACAAGACAATTTCATCGCCGGGCAAGACGTTCTGCCTGCCCCAGCTGTAGGCCACAAGGTTAATAGCTTCAGTGGTATTGCGGGTGAAAATTACTTCGCAGGTTTCTTTGGAGCCGATAAAGTTAGCAACAGTTTCGCGCACCCCTTCATAAGCGGTGGTCGCCTCTTCTGACATGGTGTGAATGCCGCGATGCACATTCGAATTGTATTGCTCGTAGTAATTGGAGATGCTTTTGATTACTTGAACAGGCTTGTGGGAGGTGGCGGCGTTGTCTAAATAAACTAGTCGCTTGCCGTCGATTACGCGATCAAGAATGGGGAAATCTTGGCGAATTTTTTCTACATCTAAGTTGCTCATGGCTTTTCTTGCTTCTCTATATCTAAACTACGAACCCACCGCGGCCGGGTGGCAATTGACGAATACTTCGCTGTCTCTCACTTCCACTGGATAAGTCGGGACATTGATTACTGCCGGTAAGCATAAGGCTTTACCTGTGCGCACATCGAAGCGGGCGCCGTGGCGAGGGCATTCAATTTGACAGTCGACCAATTCACCTTCACCGAGAGGCCCACCGTCGTGGGTGCAAATGTCGGCTATGGCGTAGAATTTTTCTTCAACGTTGCAGAGGGCGATGCGCACTTCTCCAACCGTAAATACTTTTGCTGTACCTTCTTTGACATCAGTTATTTGAGCGACTCTAATAAAACCAGAATTGCTCATTTGTAGATTTTATCCGCTACCAGATCACCGACCCAGTCTGCGGCTCCCTTGATTTCGATGTCATCGAGAATCTGGACAAAGAATCCTCGGACAATCAGTTCTTCTGCTTCTTTTAGATTGAGGCCGCGACAATTCAAATAGAAGAGTTGCTCTTTGTCTACGGGGCCAACGGTGGCTCCGTGTGAACATTTGACGTCGTCAGCGAGAATCTCTAAGCGTGGAATAGAATCGGCTCTAGCTTCGGTACCGAGCAAGAGGTTTTTGTTCGATTGAAAAGCGTTTGTACGCTGGGCAATCTTGTCTACTTTGACGATGCCTTGGTAGACCGATGAAGAAGTGTCTTTTAGGGCAACCCGGAAGTTGATATTAGATGTGGTATCAGGGCAGGTATGCTCTTGGATGGTGTTATAAGAGAAGTGCTCTGAACCATCGCCGAGAACAACCCCGCGAATATCACTGTGTGAGCCAGGCTCGACCATGATGGTTTCGATGTCTGACTTGATTTGCTTGCCGCCTAATCCAGCAGTGGTGAGGTTGAAAATACCATCTTTGTGAATGTGGGTACGGACGCGGCTCACGGCAAATACAGCGTTGGAGAGCTTGTCTACAGCCATAACCGTAACTTTGGCTCCCTGGCCCACTGTTACTTCGAAGAAGGAGTTGGAAAGTGTTGTGCCAGTTACTGACTTGTCTGCAGTCTCTTCGTCAGCATTGGCGAAGGCGCTGACCAGGGTGACATGGCTATTGGCTTCAGCCACAACCACTACCCGGGGAAATACTGCCTGACCACTTTGGCCCACAGGCAAATTGACGGCGCTGACGAAAGGTCCATCAACTACTACGTTTTTAGGAACGTAGAGCAGAAGACCACTGTTGAATAGGGCCTTGTTCATCAAGGTGAATTTGTCATCAGAAGCCAGGGGCTTACCGTTTTCAAATATTTTCTTGACCAGGTCTGGGTGCTTTTCTATTGCTTCGGTTAGAGGCAAGAAAATCACACCTTGTTTGGCTAGCTCTGGTTTGATTGTGGCAAATTGAGTTTGGCTTTTGTAGTCATCTACGAACAGGCCAGCTGGTTCGCCTAGTTTAGCTAAAGCCGACTGCAAGATTTCCATTGCTGGAGCTTTAGTGGCTTTGTTTTTCAGTGGATCAACAGTAATGAATGTGGAGAGATCAAGATTGTCGATTTCAGTTTTTCGCCAATCATCATCACGAGTGGTGGGCATGGGGCTCTGGAAATAAATTTCCCAGGCTGCATTTCTTGAGTCTTGCAACCAGCTTGGTTCGCCATTTCTCTGAGCAAGATCGGCTACCCGTTCTTTTGCTATGGTGTTGGCTAACTTCAACTCCGCCATGACTGTTTCCATCTCCATCTTCATTTTTGTTCGCTTGCGCTTACTGTGAGGTCTTATCTCTTGGATTTGTTGTGTCAGATTTTCTTCAAAATTTCTGACACTTTTGAAAGCCCTTTCTCGAACCTTCTACTTCTTAACCGACAGATCCTTCCATTTCGAGCTGAATCAAACGATTCAACTCTACGGCATACTCAAGGGGCAACTCTTTTGTGAATGGCTCAAAGAAGCCATTTACAATCATCGCTGTTGCTTCATCTTGGTTGAGGCCACGGCTCATCAGGTAGAAGAGTTGCTCTTCGCCTACTTTTGATACGGTGGCTTCGTGCTCAATGTTGACGTCTTTCTCGTCAATTTCCATGGTTGGATATGTATCTGATCTTGATTTGTCATCGAGCAGTAGGGCGTCGCACTTGACCGATGATTTAACACCGGTGGCCTTCGGATAAACCTTGATCAAACCGCGATAAGAAGTACGTCCGCCATTTTTGCAAATAGACTTGGAGATAATCATC
>CALRJJ020000225.1:0-7632 GCA_943367505.1 Flavobacterium psychrophilum
ATGTATGGCCAGTTGTTTCACGGCGAAAACCTCAGCCACGTTAGTAGTGTCGTTGGCATCGTCAGCGAAGGCGGGAAGCAGGTGAATAGTGGCTTGGTCGCAAGTGTTTCTTTTGCGGCGATGCTTAGTATTGCCCTTGCTGTACTCAACCTTTTGCCTCTGCCCATTTTAGACGGCGGTCAGCTTGTTCTTTTGGCCTTAGAGAGATATCGAGGGCGACCACTTTCGGCTGCAGTGAGCGGCTACTTGGTAGGCGCTACTGTGGTGTTTTTTATCGGCCTGTTTTTTCTGGCTCTGTATAACGACTTGCTTGCCATGGTTGGTAGCTTTTGGGCTGTGCCTTTTATGGTTGCTGCCTTTTGTGCGCTTTTCTATTTCTCGTTGCCATTCTTGGCCCGGTTTAGAGCGTCCAAGTCTTAGCCGCTACTTAAATTGAACTGTGAGTTGAGCTGACTAGATCTCGTTCAATTCATTCTCTATTAATCCGTAATCGACCACGTCGGCGGCTGTTGAAGCCTTGCTGCGTGGTCGTTGTTTTGCGCAGATCTCAAACACTTTGGTCTAGCGCAGGGAGGCTTAAAATGAAAATCTATTTTTTTACACTAGGGCTTAGAGATGGTCCTATTGCTCGGCTTATTGCAGCAATCGAGCAGAAATTTGTTTGGCAGTACGCCCAACGCTGTCTTACCAGTGGATTTGTTCCCGTTGCCTTTCTGCCGCTGCAGTTTATCGGCAAGTGGTTGGCTAAGCTCTGGATCTTTATTCAGGTTGGTCGCGTAAAAGTTGTCGGTAGGGAGCATTTAGATAGTGGTAGTCGTCTGGTTTTTTGCGCTAATCATGTCAGCATGTTTGACCCCATTCTTATTTACTCGTTACTGAAATGCTACCCCCGTTATATGACTGCCATTGAAGAAATGACTGGTCTCGGCGGTCTCAGGGCTGTCTTTATGGGTGCCTGCGGCTCTTTTGCCGTTGATCGCTCTAAGGGCAAGACCGTGATTGAGCCTGCTATAAACGTGCTGCTTGGTGGTGATTCTCTGGTCATTTTTCCTGAAGGAAAAATTGGTACCAATGGCGAATATAAGCTGGGTTCGGCGATTATTGCCCTTGGTGCGGCCGCAAAGTTACCGCCGCAAGAGCGAGTTGGTATTGTGCCAATTCATCTTTCTTTTAATGGCTATCATTCTGAAACGGCAAAAGGACCTTATGGCTCGATGAAATTCAATTGGCGCCATGGTGTCACTGTGACAGCTGGTGCGCCTATTTGGCTTGACTCTAGTGCAAAGGTTAGCCCTGAGGAGCTGACTGCGATGGTTCGTCATCAGATTGTTGATCAGTTGGCCCCTCGTGACCTTGGTTCAACTGGGAACCTGGTTGCCATCTAACTGAGTCTTGGCTAGCGGAGTACTTTCTTTTGATTATTTGTAGTGACATTAGAGAAGGAGGATGAGTAGCTGCAAGCTTTCTCTTCCTTCTCTGAACTGGCTCTGGACTGGCTCTGGACTAGTAAGAGAGACTCAGTCTTTTCAATTTAAAAATTTTGGACATATTAACTATAACGTACAGTTGGAGCGGTAATTTTTTAAATTAAATAGGAGTAGTGAGTAGCTAGAAGGCCAGCTTGAGCCGGCATTCTAGCTAGAGGTTTGGAGCAGCAACAGTACCTAAGAGTTCTGTTTTTTCGGGGGGTACTGCGCTATGCGAGTTGCCGCACCCCTAAGCGGCTGCCGTTTCTGTTCTTGGTTGTGGCATATCTCTTGGTGGCAGATGTCCTAATTTGTATTCGCTGACATGCTCAAGAGCTTCTTTTAGAGCCTTGTATGCGCCCCTCCAGTCGCTATGCTGACTTTTGCTCTGGGCGTCTAAGAGCGCCTCTTGGGAGAGCCTGAGGTTTTGGTCATATCTCAGTTGACCTACTTCTGAACGGAGAGTGAATTTCCTTTTGACGGTTTCAGACTGAAGTAGTTCTATTTTTTGCTTGGCTGCCTTTTCATAGACCGACACTTGCATGCGGCAATAGCGATTCCACCCAATAGAGCAGAGCTTATAGGCAATGAGTGCTCCAGTCAGAGCCAGAGCAAGCAGTGTGAAATGTGTTGAGGCCAAGCAGTTGGCAATCAAGCCGGCAAGGATGTTAGATTCCATGATTAGTTCCCCTTTGAAGTTGTTGCAAATGCGACTCTCAGACCAATCCAACTACCGATTGATGTGATCAGCGCTATAAGAATGCCCATGCCCAGACCCTGAGCTGACCCTATTCCGCTGACGCACGAACCTAGCAGTAAACCAAGTACCGTGCCGCTCAAAAGATAGGGTTTGATTGTTGAATTTGACCAAAAGCCTAGTGCTTCAGCCATTGAAATCAAAAGTCTATTGAAGCCAGCTGTTACCGAACCTATCAATACGGCTGCGATAAGAAGGAAGTGATCGGGCGAATCACCGGATTGATAGAAGGTTGTTATGGCTGTAAGTGTCAAAGCGCAGCAAAGAACAGCGCAGATAAGTGACCAACCGAGTTCGTATATGATTTTAAGCATCAGTGTTCTCCTGATAGTTTTATTGAAAAAGTTGAAAAACTTATTTGAATTTGAGAGGCGCGATTGAAGCTTTGCTAGCAAAGGTCATTCAATTGCCGCACCTGAATTAGGTAGAGCATGGCACCGCATAACATTCCGGCCGCGCTAGCTACCAGAGCCATGGTGACGCCATACTGCTCGGCTGTCCAGCCAGCTAGGAGGGCTGTAAATGGGGCTAGGCCTAGGGTGAACGTGGTATACACACCCATCAGTTTGCCCCTTGATGAAGGTTCTACGCATTGCTGCATTAACGAATTACCGCCGTTCCAGTGAATGGAAAGACAGATACCAGCCACAACAATGGCCGCCATTGAGATTGCCATTGATTGGGAAAATGCCAGAGGCACCAGTGCTAGGGCAAGGATGACGGTGGCTTGTCCAATTCGTCGTCGTCGACCCTTTTTGTTGCCGCTGTAGGCGATCGAAAGTGATCCAACTAGTGCTCCTACGCCTGCTGCCGTGGTGAGGAAGCCATAAGCCACTGATTGTCCGTGCAATAGCTCGGAGGCAATAATTGGCATCAGCACTGTGTATTGCAAGCCGCAGGTGGTGACGAAGGCTGCTAGAAATAGTAGTGTGTAAACTCCAGGTCTTTTGAGAATGGCATAAAATTGTGCTTTTGCTTCGGCTTTAGCAAGGCGTTTCTCGCTGCGGTTTTTTCGCGCCTTTCTTTTTGCGTTCTGGGGCAGACGCAGCGCGCATAGGCTGATTAAGGCCGCAATAAAGCTCAGGGCGTTGAGGGCAAAGCAGAGCTGCTCGCCGTAGGCTGCTATGATGGCCCCGCCAAGAGCTGGACCAATCATGCGCGATACATGAAAACTCGCTGACGACAAACCAATGGCATTGGCAAGATGCTCTTGATCTTTGATAAGAGTAGGCACCAGCGATTGCCTGGCTGGTACCTCAAAAGCAATGGTGCAGCCAAGAATGATTGAGAGTGCAACAATCAAGCCAAGGCTGCCTTCATTGGTAAATTGCAGATAGCTAAGCAAGATAGCTTGCAGCATGGCGACGGTATTACACGCCAGAAGTATTTTGCGTTTATCGTATCGATCAGCGGCTATACCTCCGATAAAGAGCAGAAAGAGCAAGGGTAGGTTGCCAGCAAATATTACTATTCCAAGGGCGGCGGCTGAGCCGGTTAAGCGATAAACAAGCCAGCTTAGCGCCAGACCTTGCATCCAGCCGCCTATGCTGGAAATAAACATGCCTACCGTAAAGATGCGAAAATTTCGCTGCCTAAATGAGCGAAAGGTATCATTGCAGCAACTTTCAACAGACTTCCCTAAGGTCTGTAGCACTGCAATTAGGTAAAGGAACATAGATGTCTCCACTGCAGCGATTTCTGTCAGTCAAAGAAATAGAGATCTACACAGGTTTTTTGCCTGTGTAATAAGAGAGCGGGCGGTAAAGCTTGTTATTACTAGTTTGCTCTCTGATGTGCTCGCCCCAACCAATCATACGACTGGCGCAGAAGGTCGAACTGTAGAGCGTGCGAGGAATGCCAACGTGTTCTAGTACTACTGCTGTCCAGAACTCAACATTAACCCGCAGGGTGCGTACTGGTTTGTTTTCAGCGATGGCTTTAGCTTGTTGCTTTTCAGCTAGAGCTTTTAGAATTGCGGCCTCAGTTGCTTTTGCCAGGTCGATACGCGGTCCAGCTTGTCTTTCTGCTACCCGTTTTAAGGTCAAGGAGCGCGGATCATCGGTGCGATAAATGCGATGACCAAAGCCCATAAACAAATGACCTGCTGCCATCTTTTCGCTTACCCAGTGATCGACATTGGCACAATCACCAATGCTGTCAAACATGTCTAAAACCGGTCCTGGTGCACCGCCGTGCAGTGGGCCAGATAATGTGCCAATGGCAGCTGTTAGGGCAGCGCCAATATCTGCACCGGTTGAAACAGTAACACGGGCGCTAAATGTTGAAGCGTTCAAGCCGTGGTCCATGGTCAAGATCAAGTAGGTTTCTAGGGCACGTAAATTAGCGTCAGTAGGACGTTCACCGGTGATGCCCCAGAGGTATCTTTCGGCGTATCCACGGTTGCCAAATTTATATTTTGGTTTGCGGCCAGTATGCAGAACTTCCATAATTGCCGGAGTTAGAGCACATAGAGTGATGATTTCTTCGCTTATTTCTGCCTGGTCGCGTTTTAACCAAGACTTGAAATTGCGGCCGTTGGCAATGGCTGAGAGGCTGCTGCGGAATGCTGACATTGGCTCGCCGCCACGTAGTTTGCGTAGCAATTTGACTTCGTCGCTGGTTAGGTGACCAAGCGCTTCAATTTTGAAGCGAAAGTCAGATAACTCACAACAGCTGGGCAGGCGACCTTCTCGCAAAACAAACCAGACTTCTTCAAAGGTCTTTGTTTCAGCCAGTTCAACAGCATTGAAGCCATTGAAAATTAGTTTGCCCTCGGTGCCCATTACTTCACTCAAGGTTGTGTAGCAGGCATAGACGCCCTCTAAACCAGCAGGAAAGGCTGGGCTATTAGTGATAGTTGCATTGTTTTCGTTTGAAGTGCTCATGAGAGTTCTCCATAGGTTTTAGGTGGAAGGACCCGTCTCAAAATGGCAGCTGAGCACGAGTCCCTATTGCGTTCAAGCAATGCCAGGAAGCGTTAGAGCGGCCGCAATGGGAGTGGGGAGAGCGAGAATTTTTTGTTTGTTGAAAGAATGCTCGGTGAAAAGTTGGTGAAGAAAGATAACTTGTCCTAGCACAGCCAGCAAAACAGACTCAAGACGCGCTGCTGATCAGCCTGGACGCTTTCACTTCCCTTGGTTGAGTCACTTTTAGCTAGCGTTATCAGTTAATTCGATTTTTCGCTACCCTGGCCTTGAAGTTGTTTGCTCTTAGAGACTAGGCTGAGCTTCTTATATTCCGTCCCCTACTGTTTTGCCTGATAGTTTTTCTTTTAGACAAAACCAAGCATTCAAATAATCGTTCAACCAACCATTGAACCAACCAATCATCAACCGCTCAGTACCAGCAGCCTGCTTTATTTAGGTTGCCAGTGGAACAGCCTCAACCAAGGAACAACCATGTCCAAAGTCACAATTATTGGAGCCGGCTTCGTCGGCGCTACCGCTGGTCAATACATCGCCATGAAAAATTTGGCCGATGTTGTATTGATCGACATTAACGAAGGTGCTGCTATGGGTAAAGCATTAGATTTGCTTCAGACCGGGCCGATTACCTCTCACTGTTCACACCTTTCTGGCGCTAGTGGTTATGAAGCCACCGCCAATTCAGATGTGGTCGTCATAACCGCTGGTATTCCCCGCAAAGAGGGAATGAGCCGCGACGAATTGCTAAAAATCAATGCCGGGATTGTCAGCAGTGCTGCTGCGCAAGCGGTGAAATTTTCACCGAACGCCATTTTTATTGTTGTCACCAACCCGCTTGATGTGATGACCCAGCTTACCCAACAGGTTACTGGCTTACCGTGCCATCGAGTAATTGGCATGGCCGGTGTACTCGATAGCGGTCGTTTTCAGACCTTTATTGCCGCCGAACTGGGAATTAGTCCGGTAGATGTTAAAGCGATGGTTCTAGGAGGTCACGGCGACCTTATGGTGCCATTATTGCGTCACTCCTCAGTTAATGGAATTCCCGCCTTAGAGTTAATTCCTGAAGCTCGCCTGCAAGAGCTAGCTGTGCGCACTAGAGATGGCGGGGCTGAGATAGTCAGCTATTTGAAGTCTGGCAGTGCCTACTACGCCCCCGGTGCTTCTGTTGCTCAGATGGTAGAAGCAATTCTGCAAGATCAGAAGCGTTTGTTGCCATGCTCAGTTTTGGCCACTGGTCAATATGGCCTAAACAATTTCTATGTTGGTTTACCAGTTGTGCTTGGTCGCAACGGTGTGGAACGCATAGTCGAATTGCCGTTAGAAAGCTCTGAGTTGGCTGCTCTGCAAAAGTCAGCAGCAGCAATAGCGAAGAATGTGGCAACTATGAATGACCTGATTGGATGGGGAAAAGCAGAGGTAGCCGAGGCTACAACTGTAGAGACAGCTGTAGTGGTTTTGGCTGCTGCACCGACAGCCGCTGATGCTGAGTCTAAAGAACCGGTCACAAAATGAAGAGCAGAGTCGAGAGCCTTAAGATAGCCGGCGAGCAGGAAGTTGATCTAGTGGTCGTCGGCGGAGGGATTGTTGGCGCCGGTGTTGCTCAAGCCGCTGCTTGCCTTGGTCTATCAGTTCTGTTGATTGAGAAAGGCGATTTTGCTTCTGGTACATCAAGTCGTACTTCCAACTTAATTCATGGTGGTTTGAGATACCTAGAGCAATTTCAATTCAGACTTACTCGCGAGCTTTGTCATGAACGTGGTCTGCTTGAGCAATTGGCACCACATATGATCAAAGACTTTTCTTTCATTTTGCCGGTCAGCAAAGATAGCAAATTATTTGGCCTCAAAGCTGGAATTGGATTGACAATATATGACTTGCTTTCTGTCAATGCTCTTGGTGTGCGCAGGCATCAGCACCTGAGCGTGGCCGAAACACTTAGCTCTGCACCCTCATTAAAAGCTTCGCGTCTATCTAGTGGTCTGCGTTTTCATGATTGCATCAGTGACGATAGTCGAGTTGTGATGGCCGTGATCAAATCAGCCTGTTCTTTTGGTGCCCTTGCTATCAATTATCTAGAGGCTACAGGATTTCAAACCATTGAGGGTGATAGCAGAGTAGAAGCCGTTCGCTGTCGAGACGCCCTCAGCGGGGAAGAGATTATTGTTCGTTGTCGTTCGTGCGTAAATGCTACGGGCGTTTGGTCCGATAAGTTATTGAGTCAGATTGACCCGGCCTGGAGGCAGCGGGTCAAACCGGCCAAAGGTACACACATTATGCTGCCGGCAGCCAGTTTTGAGACTAGTACGGCTCTGTTTCTACCCACTGAAGATGGTCGCTATGTCTTTGTTGTGCCTTGGCAAAACGCCTTGATGGTCGGTACAACTGATATTAGTTACGACGGCCCTTTAGACAATCCTGTGGCAACTACTGAAGAGATCGACTACCTGCTTGGAGTGCTCAATTCATATCGCAATAATATCGG
>CALRJJ020000226.1:0-7602 GCA_943367505.1 Flavobacterium psychrophilum
ATGGGGATGGCTGCCAATGCCGCTCAGTACGGCATCATGACCTGCCACTTTTACTGGCTGGGCGCAATCCCAGCCATGGTCTTCTTGGCCGTGTTCATGATGCCGTTTTACTATAAATCAAAGATTCGCAGCGTTCCCGAATATCTGCGCAAGCGCTTTAACGAGCCTACTCGCGCACTCAATGCTATTTCTTTTGCTGTGATGACTGTGCTGATGTCTGGCATAAATCTCTATGCTATGGCGATTGTATTTAAGCTGCTGCTAGGTTGGGACATGAATGGCTCGATTGCCGTAGCGGCTTTGGTGGTTTTGGCGTACACCATCACTGGTGGCTTAACTTCATCTATTTACAATGAAGTCTTGCAGTTCTTCTTGATTGTGTTCGGTCTTCTTCCTGTCTCGATATTAGGGCTTTTGCGCTTCGGCAGCTGGAGCGCTATCTGTGACCGCTTTGAGAATCCTGGTTTTGCCCATTTATGGAAAGAGATTGGGACACTTCACAATCCGATGGGCGTTGACATGATTGGCCTGATTGGAGGCCTGGGCTTCGTTTTGTCGTTTGGTTATTGGTGCACCGATTTTCTAGTTATTCAGCGGGCCCTTGCTGCCGAAGATCTTAGAGGCGCCCGTATGACACCAATTATTGCGGCTTTTCCCAAAATACTTTTTCCTGTCCTAACTGTCCTTCCCGGCTTGTTTGCCATTATTTTGATTCCGAAATTAGGCTCTAATAATGACGATCTTTCATTCAATATGGCCATACCTTATTTGCTCGCCGTGATGTATCCCAATGGTCTTTTTGGTCTAGGAATAACCGCTCTCTTAGCCAGTTTTATGTCAGGCATGGCTGGTAACGTTACGGCTTTCAACACTGTTTGGACTTACGATATTTATCAGAGCTACATTGCCAAAAACAAGTCAGATGCTCATTACTTGTGGATGGGTAAGCTTGCCACTGCCATTGGTATTATTATCAGTGTTGGTACTTGCTATCTGTGCATGAACTTTAAGTCGATCATGGACTACATGCAGCTCATATTCACCTTCTTCAATGCTCCTCTATTTGCCACCTTCCTGCTCGGTATGTTCTTCCGCCGCACTTCCCCATGGGGAGCGTTTTACGGCCTCTTGGGAGGTACTCTGGCTGCAGTTGTGCACTATATACTCACTCTCCAGCATAAGCTCAATTATCAGAGTGAGATGGCCGGCAACTTCCATCGCTCCGTTGTGGCCTGGACTGTCTGTCTAATTCTCACAATTACAATTTCTTATTTGACCAAGCCCAAAGCTGTTGAAGAGCTGCGCGGTTTGGTCTGGGGTGTTGATGAGAAAGGTGGAGACGTGGCAGCCAAAACCTCAGTATTTGCCAGCCCAGGATTCTTTGGTGTCATTCTTTTGGTCCTTACTGCTTATCTCAACTATCTGTTCTTCTAACGTTTAAGGTGCGCAATGCTTGATGTAAGACTACCAATCGGTTGGCTGTTCCTTGTGCTAGGAGTGATGTTAGCTGCTTATGGATATGCTAATCCGCCAGCTGAGAGTTTGCTTTTAGGGCAAGTATCGCTGCCTTTAAATCTTGACGTGCCCTGGGGAATTCTTATGGCCCTTTTCGGCTTGGCCATGGTTTCGTTGGCTCAGATGGACAAGCTAAGGGTTCTGGAAAGACAGCTCCAAGAATCTAAAATGGCAAGCCAAGCAAGTTCCAGCGACGCCAATTAGTGAAAAAAATGGCCGCAGAGCTTGACTGCGGCCATTTTTTAACAGGTTAGTTTGGCTCTACTTGGCGTTTAAGCAAGCAACGAAGACATTGCCTGAATTAACATCATATTTGAGCAGCATGTACCAGGGGGCAAAGCCTGCTGGTGGAACTTTCACTGGTGATACTTTGCCCAGGGCTTTGGTTATTGCCTTCACAACTTGACCGTTTTCGTCATCGTCGGCTAAAGGTACCGAACTCAAAGCACCAACTTGTTTTTCGGTGGTGATATTAGAGATTTGGCCGCTATTTTTGACGACAAAGCTGACCAGGTAGGAGTATTTGCGATTGGCTGTTTCTACCAACTGAGCTGATCCAGGCACTGACACATTGGCTTGGATCGACTGACTTAAGTCTTTGATATAGCTGTCAAGGCGGTTCAAAGTTTCTGTTGAGGCCAGTACTCGATTTTGTTGGAATTTCGACTGAGCTGCTGGTGAAGGTCTGTCGGGGCTGAGCCAGACATATTGTGGCTCAGTGCTGATTGCTTCAGAAAAGGCCTTGGCGGCCGCTTCATCGTAGGCTGGACCGTCGGCTTTTCTTCTCTTTTTGCGGCGAACTGTGGTAGTGCCGTCAGTAGTGGTCGTGCTTACTGTGGAGTTGGCCGCGCTGCCGTCATTGTTCGAGGCTGCTGCTGAGGCTGCGGAACCCTGGCCGGGAGCAATGTCGGCTGGCATTGAGCTGGCTGCCGGCTTGCGACCGACCGGTTTGACTTGGTATTGAGGAGCAGTCCACAGTATTCCACTGCTACCTGCGGATGATGTGTCAGAGCTAGAATCGCTACTAGACGAGTTGGAGGTGGAACTAGTTGATGAGCTGCTAGAGTCGCTCTGGGCCCAGGCTGGTAGGCTCAAGCTGATAGAGATTGCTGTCATGGCCAGTGCTGTTAAGGCAACTACTGGCATGTTAACCGCGCGTCTGATAAATCTATTGTTCATATGCAACTGGTCCTACGTCCTCTAATTTATTGATTTTTCAACCGTTCTAACTATACCCAGGAAATGGTTTCTGACATCCACTGTTTTGGGGTGAATCGGTTTGCCAACGGCGATAAGGTTGCTGAGGCTTAGATCGCAGGCAATTAACATAGCTTTGTCGAGATTAACTTTTTTGTTGGGATCCTGTAGAACATCGCTATATAGACCTTGCCAAATGGGGTCAGTAAAGTCTTTGGGGCGGCTTTCTTCCAGGCAGTCTGCAAGAAAGACTACTTTTGAAACCTCGGACATCGGTACATTGCCCAAGGTGTGCTCGCTGATGGCTGCGAGTACTTCTTTATTGCTAATTTTCAGTTCTTGCTTTATTGTCAGCGCCGCCACCGGGCCGTGTAGAAGATGCCCGTTGATCTTGTCTATTGCCGACAGTTGTAAACCCCCGGCTAGGGCGCGCTCAATCAACTCTTTGTCTTTTACTTCTTTGCAGCAATCGTGTAAATAGCAGGCCAAGCCGACGAGCATGCGATTGACACCCGCTTTTTTTGCGATCAAGTCACCGACTTGAGCTACACCGCAAACATGCTCAAATCGTTTTTTTGAAATGCGTGGCTGGGTCCATTGACGAGCTGCTTCAAGAGTCATACCAGCTGGTACGCCCACTAGTTTCTTTGCTTTTTCCTTAGTCTTTGGCACTATCTTTGTTCTTCTTTTACTCTGTAAAAACCGTGGCTCTGAATTAGCTTGTCTACTTCTGGTGGCACCATATATAGTACTGTTTTGCCCAGGCCAATGCGTTTGCGAATGTTCGAAGCTGAAATAGCAATGCCGGGAAAATCGACAATTCTAATGTCAGCACCATCAATTTGCTCTGGTTCGCTTTCGGCAATTGTTTGTATCACGCTTTCATTATGAGCATCAGAAAGGTATCGCAATCGTGGCACAACCAAAAGTCGGCAGATAGAAAGTAATTCTTCTGAGTTGTGCCAGTCTTTGAGAAAGGGCACGTTATCGCCACCGATAATCAAGTTGACCTTTGTTGTACCGTCAGCAATGATTTGTTTGACTGTGTCCACTGTGTAAGATGGGCCAGTTCTCTCTAGCTCTAATCTGGAAGCTTCGAAAAAGGGGTTGCTGGCCACGGCTGCTTCTACTAATTTGTGCCGCTCCTCGCCAGGCAAGAGGCCCACTTGTCTGTGCGGCGGATGGGGAGAAGTGACAAAAAGTACCTTGTCGAGAGCAAACTGGTCACGGGCGCATTCGGCAATAAGGAGATGACCCAGGTGAATGGGGTTGAATGTGCCGCAAAATAGTCCTATTTCTCTCATTTTTGTTTTGTCCGCGTGTACACTCGCGGCAACCTTGTTCGTAAGCGACAGGCAAGCTCATAGGTAATGGTATCAAGAGTTTCGGCCCATTGACTTAAAGTTAGAGTAGTCTGAGCGGAAGTGTTCTTTTTGGCTATTTCATCTTTTGCTATTTCATTGTCGCTACCAATTAATGTAATGACGTCGCCTTCCTGGGCTTCTGGCACATCAGTAATATCAAAGAGCATTTGGTCCATACTGATGCGACCAACTTGATTTATTTTCTTGCCCATCAACAGGCCTTGCATGCGGTTTGAGAGGCCACGGTCGACGCCGTCGGCGTAACCAATTGGTATAGAAGCTAAAAGCGTTTCTTTCTTTGCTGTCCACGTCCAGCTATAGCCCACCGACTGACCCGCGGCAATCTTGTTTATATGATTGATGCGTGCTCGCACAGAGAGGGCTGGTCTAAGAGCCAAGTCTGGTGATACCGTATCTGGTTGCAAGCCGTAGAGGTAGAGCCCGACCCTGACTAAGTCGTAGTGCACTTGTGGAAATGCAGTCGCCTCGCTTGAAGCTAGGTGGAAAAAGGCATTGGCGAAATACTTCTTTGTTAGCTCGACAGCTTGACTGAAAAGCTGGTTTTGCAGATTTACCGCTTCTTCGTTGGCAGCTTTGGCCAGGTGGCTATAAACACTGACCAGTTCCAAATTATCTAGGCTCTTGATCAGCTTCAGGGTGTCTTCTAGCTTTTCAAATTGCACACCGAGGCGATGCATACCCGTGTCTATCTTGAGATGCACCCGTGCCTTGCCACAGGCAGCTACGTCACGAATTTGTTTTTCGCTGGTTAGGGTAATATCAAGGTTGTTTTCAAGAGCTGTGGTTATCGCCCAGGAAGGTGTCGGGCTTAATATCAGCACCGAAAGTTTGATGCCGCTTGCCCTTAGCTGGGTGCCTTCATCAATTGAGGCTACTCCCAACCAGTCAATGCCTTCGCTTGATGCTTCTAGCAGTTCGGCAACGCTGGCAGCCCCGTGACCATAGCCGTCGCTCTTTACTACCGCCATCAGCCGTGTACCCTGTGAAGCTGGTGGGGCCATGTCTGAGCTAATACCTTTTATAGGTAAGGTCAGTCGATGGCGTATGAATTTGAGGTTTTGCTCGATGGCGTTGAGGTCTACTTCGACCCAGGCGTCTCTGCGAATCGATGTGAGGTTGGCTTGGCGAGTGGGGAGCATTAGTAAATTATCGACATACTCAGTATTTGAAGCGCTTCTTAGAGCTTTGCTTTATGCTAGCATTGCTGATGGTCGGCGTAATTATTTCCGCTAAACACAAGGCTCATCCGAGACTTTGGCGGTAGTGGAAAATTAAAGCGTAACCTTAAGAGCTGCAGTCAATATATATTCAACCTTGACTCAGCCCTTAGAAGCCCTTGGTGGCTTGGAATCTCTTGGGAAGCCCGAGGCCTGACTTAAAGAAAGGGGTCTCACCTGTTCAATTTTCTAGGAATTTGGTTCTAAATCTTCAAAGGGGTGGAGAGTCTTGAATAAAGCAGAATTAGTCGACATCGTAGCTAAAGAAGCTGGAACGACAAAAAAAGACGCTGAGCAAGTTATCAACAAGATGATGGATACCATCATTAAGCACGTTGCTCGCGATGAGAAAGTTACTTTGGTTGGTTTTGGTACTTTTGAAGCCCGTCAGCGTAAAGCTCGTACTGGCCGCAACCCGAAAACAAATGAGCCATTGCACATTCCCGCTAAGCGTGTTGCCGGTTTCAAAGTTGGCAAAGAGTTCGCTGAATCAGTGAACAAAGATAAAAAAGGCAAATAAGCCTATTTCAGCATAGAGGAGGTTCGGGTGGGGTTACCTAGAGTTGCAGTAATCGGTTGCGGAAATTGGGGTAAGAACCTGGTTCGCAATTTTGCTCACTTGGGTGCCCTCTCGACCGTCTGTGATGCTGATCAGAAGCGTTTAGATTATGTTGCCAAAGAGCACAAGGGTATAGCTGTTACCAGCGATTACGACAGTGTTTTGGCTGACAAGAATGTTAGCGCTATTGTCATCGCTACTCCCTCAGATACTCACTTCTTACTTGCCGAAAAAGCTTTGCTAGCCGGCAAGCATGTTTACGTTGAGAAGCCACTGGCTCGGGATGTGAAGCACGCCGAGAAGTTAGATGAGTTAGCGACAGAGCGTAATTTAGTGCTGATGGTCGGGCATTTGTTGCTCTATCACCCAGCAGTTAATTGCCTTAAAGATCTTATTGCTTCTGGTGAATTGGGCGACCTCTTGTTTGTTCGCTCCGATCGCATGAATTTCAATAACTCGCGTCGTGACTGGAGCGTCCTTTGGGATTTGGCGCCGCACGACATTTCAATGATGAGTTATTTGCTCGATTGTGAATCGCCAGAAGTAAGCCGCGTGGGCGGATGGGACACTCTAGGCGATGGCCTGGTGGACGTGGCCTATCTCGATTTAACTTTCCCTATGGGCAACCGCAGCATTCCAGGTCAGGTTCGCAATAGCTGGATTGACCCGCAAAAATTGGTGCGTTTGACTGTTAACGGCACCAAGAAAACCGCCGTTCTCAACGATACTCAGCAAGAAGACAAGTTGGCCTTGCACAGTGTCACCCCTGAAGGACGTATGGTTGTTGAGTATCCATACTATCCAACTGGAGAACCTCTGCAGCTAGAATGCGAGCACTTCCTTCAATGTATTTTGCGTGGTGAACGCCCTCGCACCGACGCCAATAACGCCTACCATGTAGTTCGTGTGTTGTCGGATGTTGAAAAGCGTTTGTCTGCTCGTCCTCGTCGTGTAAACGCTATCGCAACATCCCGTTAGGATTTGCTTGCAGGTGCACACAAGATCTTTCAGTTGTGTATAATTTCTTTCTGCGCTGGTTCTTCAATGGCTCTAAGCCATAATGCGGGAGTAATTCAGTGGTAGAATGCCTCCTTGCCAAGGAGGATGTCGAGAGTTCGAATCTCTTCTCCCGCTCCATTTTTAAGCTGCCCCCTGGGCAGCTTTTCTTTTTAGTACTCTTATTAACAGATTTAAAAGATTGCCTTGCTTGAGCTATATTAGTCATGTAAGTGCTGTGCGAGAAAAAATCTGGAGAGTGACATCGGAATGACTGACGGAGTGCAAGATCCAGCAAATGAAGCCTCAAATTCGGCCGAGCCTGGTGTAGAGCCTAGATTAGAAGCTACATTAGAGCCGAGTGTTGAGGCGACCACAGAGCCTTCTACAGCTCAGGTTAAAGCGACAACTGCGCCATCGGCTGCGGCTGACGCTGCCTGCGATCCTGCTGTTGATGCCGCTGTTGATGTGGTTGCAAGTCCAGCATCACAGGGAGCAGCTCAGAGACGTTCGCCCTGGCAATCATCGATGGCAGCCATTCAATATGTTGGTCAGGCTTCGGCTACCGATGAGGTGCAAGTTCGCACATCAGATCGAGTTACTGTAATAGCCCTGCTCGTTTGCTGTATAGCTGAAGTGCTGTCGCTTGTATATACGCCGATGGCTAGCATGCGTTTGGCCTTCATTGCGATTTCAGATGTGGTTTTGGCCGTGGCTGTCACTATGTTTTTGG
>CALRJJ020000227.1:0-7598 GCA_943367505.1 Flavobacterium psychrophilum
GGTTAAAACCACCACAGACGAACTGGTGACAAAACCAGAAAAACCAGAAGTAGTAGTCGATAAAGACACCGCCGCAAAACAAGAAGCAGCCGCTGCAACGACTACAGCTCAATAACTGCAACAGCTCAATAAATACCAGAGCTTGCAAATTTAGTTAATCTACTTAACTTTCCATTGACGCCAGGTTTCTTTGCGCTTAGCATGAAATTAACATAGGAACTTATATGTTTAGCTACAACTGCGCCAACAATAATAACGACAATAATGATTGCCTCCAGAATCTGGTTGCACTCGTTAGACAATGTCGTAGTTAAGCTAAACAAAACAACGAAGAAGTCATCGACCGCAGCCAACCAGGTTGCGGTTTTTTGTTTTGGGAGAAATTATGGTTACGTCAATCAAACTAATAGAAGCGACTCAGCTTCTAGCTCAGTCAGCACAAAACAGCGCACACGGATCTGTGGCAGATTCCGGCAGCAATGCAGGAAAGGCTGGCGATAACATAGTGCGCATCAAAGGTCATCTGCAATCAATGCGCGACCTTGGCCAAATTATGTTTTTGATTGTGCGTGACGCTTCGGCAACCATTCAGGTAGTCGTCACAGAAGCTTCCTTGCAAGAGCAACTGCGTCTTCTAACCAACGAAACGCCCTGCTACTTCGAAGGCCACCTGCAAGCTCAACAAGTGAAAAAGCGCAAAGAGACAAAAGAATCAGAGACAAGAGAAACAGCCGAAAGCCAACAAGCAGCATATATTTCGCCAACAAGCGAAGTGGAGCTAGTTTTGACACGCGTAGAAGCCCTGGCCTCAGGTCTACATGTGCCACCAATTGAAATTGGCAAACAAACTAAAATCGATAACCTCTCAGCTTCGACATTGCTCGACTATCGGCCCCTGACTTTGCGCAACGAAAAAGTTCGGGCAATCTTCAAAATAGAAGCAGAAATATTGAAAGCTTTCCGTCACTTCTTGAACGGTAAAAATTTCATCGAAATTCATTCACCCAAAATCGTGGCCACTGGCACAGAAGGAGGAGCCCAGTTATTTAAAATCGACTATTTCGGAAGAACAGCCTATCTAGCTCAGAGCCCGCAGTTCTATAAGCAAATAATGGTAGGAGCTTTTGAACGAGTCTATGAAGTGGGGCCGGTCTACCGAGCAGAAGAACACGACACTACCCGTCACTTAAATGAGTACATCAGCCTTGACATTGAGATGGGCTTTATCGAATCAGAGCAAGATGTCATAGCCATGCAAATTGGCTTGTTGCGGCATATTATGGAGCACCTAAAAGAGAACTGCCAGAAAGAACTAGCGCTGTACCAAGCCGTCGTTCCGACGATAGGCAGCACCTTGCCACAGATTAGACTAGAAGACGCTCAACAGCTTCTAGCCAGCAAATATGGATGGAAAAGTGAATCTGCTGACCTCGATGGCGAGGGCGAGAAGCTGCTCACAAGCCACTTCGAAAAGGAGGAAGGCATAGACATGGTTTATGTCACAGACTATCCGCATTCGATCAGGCCGTTTTATGCCATGCCTGGCGCACCACTTAGGAGCGGCGAAGCCGGGTCGAAGAGTTTCGACTTACTTTTCCGCGGCCTAGAAATAACCACCGGTGGCCAACGCATTCATGAGTATGAGCAACTGAAACAGTCAATTGCTAGTCGCGGATTAAACCCCGAAGACTTCAATGACTATTTGCTTTGCTTCAAACATGGCATGCCACCGCACGGCGGCCTGGCAATAGGTCTAGAGCGGCTAGCCAAGCAGCTCTTGGGCTTGCCTTCAGTGAAGCAAACAGCACTCTTCCCGCGGGACATAAACCGCATAACGCCGTAAGCAATCGAAATCACAGCGCGAGCAAAAGCCGGTCAAGGGCTCCAGTGAAAAGTTCATTCACTAAGCCGACCGGCTTTGTCTCTAGCAGCCACCTGTCTTTTCGCACCCAAATTGATTTTACTCAAATTCACTTTATTCAAATTCTCAGCAATTTGATCAATCAAAATTTTGCCACCAGAGCCATTCATATGCACTGGATCTTTAAAATTACTGGCGACAAAAGTTTTGCCATCGTTGAGATCAAGCAAGCCACAACCTTGCTCTGCAGCGGTCTGCTTCAATAAAGCCATATACTTATCATAAGAGCCATGGGGCATTAGCGCCATATTGGCAGGGGTGAGCGGCATATTGACAAACAAAACTTCAACGCCTTCATTCTTCAGTTGGCTAAGCATCCTTCTGAAATACTCGGTTTGAATCTTGAACATTGAGTCATTAGCGCCTTTGAAGCGCTTCTTATATTCGCGACTGTTGTCTTGCCATGGATAAAAAGCATTGGGTTGTAAGGCCACCATGCCCTCAGTTACCTCAGTACCACTGAGTGCTGCATCGGGATTGGTATCGGGTTTAGTGCCAGAGCTATTACCAGCGCTAGTTTTAGAATCAGCGGTAGAACTAGCATTAGAATTAGCATTAGAATTAGCATTAGAAGTAGCCACGGCGCCGTCGCTGCCGCTATTTCGGCGACGCGAAGAGTCAAGCAAATCGGTCACAGCCGAACTTATAGCATCGCCAGCCATTACCTGAATTTGCAATCTTTTGCCGAGCAAATAGATGTATTTGTCAGCCAGGTATTGCCCTCTATTGAAGATACTGGGCATAGACAAAGGCAATAGCGAATCAATTTCGCTTTCTGATTTGAAGCGTGAGAAATAGTGATAAGCCGGAGTAGCAGCAGCGCACTCCACACCAGAATCAATAAAGTCACGCAGTGACAAACCAAATATTGCCAACTTCGGCTTGCGCTCATTTGAGAAAAGAGAACTGACAATCATATAGTGATCAGAAATCATTCCGCCAGGCAGAGCGAAGTTAAAACACTTCAACTGCGTTCCAGTCTTCTCCGCAATTTTCGCTTGCATATATTGCGAATAAGGATGGACGACTGGATCAATCGTGACGTTTAGATAGTCAGCATCACGGCAGGCTGTGGGAATCATCATCAAGGACGAGCCAAACAGCACCGCATCTGGTGCCTGCGCTCCAGCCATGAAATCACGAGTGCGATGACTCTCCCAAGTTGGCTTGGTTGGAATACGCTCAACGGGCATTGGGCGGAGGGGCTGCAAAGCTACTAAACCAGCATTGACCACGGCAAAAAGCCCTAAGGCCAGTAAAAAAACACTGCCTTTTGCTGTTCTAGAGTTCGGCCCGGTCATTTGCATAGGGCTAAGGCTACCAGCTATTTACAACTTTATTCTTAGAGCCTGTTTAGCTTTGCCGTCGAATTTAGTTTAAGCAAGCCTCTACAGCATCGGCCATCTTGGCAGAAGCCCCCTCAGCCAGCTTCAAGAACAAGGAAGGCTCAATTAATTCAAGCTCAAGCAAACGCAATGCGCCATTGGCGTCAGGAATAATATCGACTCTGGCATAGAGCGGTTTTTCGTTAAGAGCAGCCAGGGTCTTGTAGCCAAAGGCAATTTCGTCAGCGCTGGCTGGAACCATTGCCTCCCCAGCCTCACCGGCTACAGCCAAGTGCTGAAAAGCGCTCTTGCGAATGGCATGACTAAATTCGCCATCAATAAAGGCCAGGGCTCTTTCACCATAGCTTTCCACTTCGGCCAAAAAGGGCTGCACCATAACGCAATAGTCGCGTGCTAACTGGTTAATATGCTCCAGGGCCGCAGCTTCGCCAGCCGCTGTGCTCAAGTCAAACTTCTTGACGCCAAAAGTCGACAGACCAATTGACGGCTTAACCACGACTTTTGAAGAAGGAGAAGAAGAAGAAGAGCCTGACAGACTCGCCAGAATTTCAGCTAAAGCCGAACGAGTAACTTGTTCGGCACCCTCTTCTATGTAGTATGTGGGAACGCAATCTATGCCACGCGCCGACAGGTCTCGCAGGTAGCGCTTATCAGAGTTCCATTGCACCAGCTCCCACGAATTTTTCAAAATACTATGGCTAGCAAGACTCTTCAGCCACGCCATAAACTCACGGTGGTGCAAATGGTAGTCCCAGGTTGAACGCAAGACCACAAGCCGACTTGATTGAAATGGGAAAGTACTGTCGCGCCAGTCAGCAACGGAGCAGTTATAACCTCGCTTTCGAAGAATTTCGAGGGCGTCAAGGTCGTCGGGATCGCCCTGCTTGAGATCACCGTAAGTAACGAAAACAATGTCCAGAGCGGGTTTCAAGATGCACCTCGGGTATAGCGGAAAAGCATTAACTGGATATTATTCGGAACGGACCACTATTAACTTTGCAATCCAGCGTTACACGCTTATACTTCTGTTACGTGGAGTCTTCATATTTCCCTAACAAATGAAGCACCTGACCGGTGCGGCAGAACTGTTTGGCGTATATGTGGAAAACCTAGAATCAGTGCGATTTGAAAATTATAAAAGCCTGCTTCCCCCTAACCGAAAAACAATCCACTAGAGATCCCAGGGTATCAACAATCGGCATTGCGAAATAGTCGCTGTTCTAGTGGCTGTTTTAACACGCCCTATTAGAACACTTCGAACTACACACCTCTAGCTACAGCAGAACTAGCTAGAACAAAGATAGCGAGAACATACACTTAGAACATAGCGAACAAGAACACATTGTCAGACTGACTAGGATGAAAAACTTTGGAGGTTTATCCCTATGCGTATTGAACTCTTGTACACACCTGGTTGCAGCAACTACAAGAAAGCCCTCAGCACCCTTGAATACATCATTGCCGAGGAACGGCTACCGCTACCAGTTGAACTTGTCGAGAACTGCGCAAACGAAGAGGGAGAGCCAACAGTTCGTATAAATGGAGTATTGGTCAATAAGGCTGCGGCTAAATCGCAGCATTGTCTCGAGCATGTGCGTGAAGCGATCAGCCATAAGTGGCACGAAGTAAACCTGAGTCCTCTACTCACGGCCTAAAAAAACGACGCTACGCAAAGACAGAGAGACCCGCCACAAGCGGGTCTCTTTGCCTTTTCTAATTGTCTTTTAAAGGTGCAGCCAGTTCGAGCCCGCTATCATTGACCTAGCGCCCAATACGTGGGCTTGGTTTCCACTGATTAGCGTTCTCATTCTCACTTCCTAATGCTCTTCAACACCTTACAATACGCACTTTTTCTGCCAATAGTATTCGCCCTCTTCTGGCTTAGCCCGCAGAAATGGCGTGTTTGGATTTTGTTGAGTGCCAGCTACATTTTCTATATGACCTGGAAACCAGTGTTTATATTGCTCATTCTTGGGCTAACCCTGGTCAATTACTATCTCGGCTTCGCTGTTCACAAATCTGAAAAACACAAAAAACGCTGGTTAACTCTCGCAATTGTGCTCAACTTAGGTACCCTTGCCTATTTTAAATATGCCTATTTCCTCTGCGAGACGACCAATCAATGTTTGCAACCATTCGGGCTGCCACCAGCTAGTTTGCCGTTCAAAATAATTTTGCCATTAGGCATTTCATTCTTTGTTTTTGAATTCATTCACTATGTTGTCGATGTCTATCGCGGTCACCAACCAATCAAGTCGTTTCCCGCATTTGCGCTGTTTGCATCGTTCTTTCCCACACAAATAGCCGGTCCTATCAAACGCTTTCAAGACTTCATTCCGCAATTTCTTGCACCAGCCAAACTTTCGATTAAACAATTTGACACTGCTATTTCACTGATATTGCTTGGCCTATTCAAGAAAGTTTTGATTGCTGACAATCTCAGTTTCTTTGTTCAAGGCGGTTTTTCACAACCGCAACTTTTCTCCGGCTTGGATCTCTGGGTTTTCGCCTATGCCTTTGCCTTCCAAATCTATTTTGATTTTTCAGGATACACAGACATAGCTCGCGGCTCAGCCAACTTATTTGGCTACAAAGTACCAATCAACTTCAACTTGCCTTACCTAGCCAATAACATTTCAGATTTCTGGCGACGCTGGCATATTTCGCTTTCGACTTGGTTACGCGATTATTTGTTCATTCCCCTGGGCGGCTCAAGACTGAGCAAATGGCTCAACTATCGCAATTTGATCATCACCATGACCCTCGGTGGCCTTTGGCACGGTGCGGCCATGCACTATTTGATCTGGGGTTTATACCAAGGCATTTTGCTTGTAGCTCACAAAGAATTCCAAGCCTTTAAAGAAACACAAGCATGGCTCAAAGCAGCCTTTGAATCTCAGATCGGCAAAGTCGCGTCAATTATATTGACCTTCCATGTAGTTTGCATCGGCTGGGTTTTCTTCAGGGCAGAAACAAATACACTGGCCTTGCAAATGCTTAGCAAGATGCTCACCCTGGCGCCCACCATCGAACAATCAGCCGGCCAGACAAAAGATGTGGCCATGCTACTGCCAACAATCAATTACCCTCTTATTTATCCATCAGTCTTCTTGCTACTGCCACTGCTTGCTCTAGCCCACATCGCCATGGGTTACATCAACAAAACCAATCTAATTGAACGTACACCAAAGTTCGCCAAGATCGCCTGGTGCTGTGCCATGATCTTTGTCGTCCTTGTTTTCTCTCCCGATAAATCACCCCGCTTCATATACTTCCAATTTTAACTATGACTGCTGAAGACGACAAACCAAAGCCACTAGTGAAAAAGCTTCTCAGCAGCTATGTAATCTGTGCCGCCATACTTTTCGTTGGCCTTGAAGCAGTTGGCAGTGCCCTTAACACATACGCGCCCAAAACTCTGGCCTTGAGCCCATACAAAAGCGCCAACCGCAGCTGGGTCTGGTGGAATGTTCGCGACTTTGGCCGGCTGACAGTCGCACCAGATATAGTGCTGCTCGGCTCATCGTTAATGATGGCGCCACTACATGGTGGCGATGCCGTTCACCTAAATTCAGCCCAAAATGTACCATTGCATCACAAGAGCCAACTGCTCGAAGACCTGCTGCAAGAGAAGTTCAACCGCAATTACCATACTTTTGCTTTCGCTCTTGGGGGCGAGATGGTATCGGATGCCTGGGCAATCAGCGACACCTTGCTCAAGGGTGAGAGAAAACCCAAAGTCATTATTTATGGCGTAGCGCCGCGCGACTTCATGGATTCAGCCTTACCATCGGCGGCCTCAACCGAGGTCTATAAATACATGAGCCGCATCGGCGACCTTTCGGCCGTAGACAAAGATGCCTATAGCTCATTCTGGCAACAAGGCGAAAATGCCTTGAGCAAAATAAGCTTTACCTACAAGCATCGTCCTGATTTTCTCTACATTCAGCACCGCTGGGCCAAAGAGCTTTTTCGCAAACTACTGGGCTACAAAGAACTTGAATTAGTAAATTCGCCTTACCATGTACGCAAGCAAGCGTTTTCTGAATTGCCAGAAGACAACGGACCGGGCTCACTATTTGTCGATCCACCAGGCCCAGCGCAAGAACCCTATGAAGCTAATTTAGATGAATATCGCTTCCGTTATCGCAAAGTCAATCTCAAACAATTCAATACTCAGCTTGCTTTTCTCGAGCGTCTTTTAGTGCTCAGTGAAAAAGAAAATATTCGCATAGTCTTAGTCAATATGCCTCTAACTGAAGACAATATGGGCCTGATGCCTCCTGGCTTCTACCAAAATTATCTAGATAAAGTAACGGCCTTAACCACCA
>CALRJJ020000228.1:0-7583 GCA_943367505.1 Flavobacterium psychrophilum
TGATTGCTCAAATGGTCAAAGACCCTGCTTTTGCCAATAGACAAAATCCAGAAGTATTGAAAGAGATGGCTAACACGGTGGTTATGGCTGAGACTGCAAGATTGCAATATGCTCAATTTTTGGCAGAACAAGGCCGCTTTGGTGAAGCTCAAACACTAACCTTGCGAGTGAAAGCTGAGTGTCCAGATGTTATGTATAACCGTGGCACTGACGGTCAAATACATTACAACGATAACCGCTTCGTTGACTTGGCTAAGTTAGACAAACAGATGTCTGCATCATCTACATTTGACCCTAATAAGCTCAACACCGACCTCAATAATTTCCGCTCTCAATTCCAGAAATTACAAGGAATGGCGACCGATGCTAGTAGCGAAACAAAACAATCTACTACCGAAAAACTCGCTAATAATACCAAGATTAAAGCTGATCTAGCTGCACTTGGTGCTTCAATGGACGGTCAACTGGCAACGCAGAAGCGTGAACTAACTCAGTCGAAACAAGCAATTGAGACTGAAAGAGCTAAGTTAGAAACGGCGCAACAGAGTCTTGGTTCCAAGAAGTTCGTCACTGAAGAAGCTGGCATGATTGAAGCTAAGCGCATTGAGGATCAAATCAAGTTGCTTGATATGCAAAAGAGCCAAATAGATGAACAACTAAATAACAATACTAAGAACACACAATTAGTACGTTTACTAGAAGCTAGTTATGATTTGGCTTGTGAGAATAGAGCGGCAGTCAATGCCAAGCTGGCTGAAATCGAACGAGGTGATCCTGCCTTCGTAGCTGAGCATCGGAAAGATTTAGACCAGATGAAAGACCTGGCGAAAGAACCTGGTTGGTGGGATAGATGGGGCAAGAAACTCTGCGTAGTCGGTGCCGTGGTTGTTGGCGTAGCTGCTGGCATCTGGCTTGGACCAGGATGCATCGCTGCGGGGATCACCGCTGGTACCGCTACTGCTAGCGCTCTTGGTGTCGGTGCCGTGGGCACAACAGTGTTAGTAACCGCTGGCGCCGTTGGTGGTGCCACCGTTGTTGGCTTCGGAGCCGGCTTGGTCGCTGGCGGCCTGACCTCGGTTGCAAGAGACATTGCTGATAGAACTGACGGCATAGCCACTTACACGGATAGTAAAGGCAAGGTCAAACCCCTATTCACACAAGAAACAGCAGAGCAAGACGTCAGAGATGCCTTCCAAATTGCAGGCACTGCTGCAATGTTCACTGCGCTGCCCGGCGCTGCCGGTGGTATCGCGAAGGCAACAAACACAGTGAAGACAGCGGAAGTTGTAACTGAAGGCACAGCTGTTGTGGCCGGTGCTGCCGTAGGCGAAAGTACAGCCGCTGCTGCCGCTACATCTGGATTTGTTAGTCGCATGCTACAAGCGGCCCCTAAAATGGTAACTTTCGGTACTGCTATGACCGCTGGTCAAACAGGGATAGATGTTGCTTCCGGCCACGGCTCTGAGATAACAGTGCTTGGGCTAGCTACGCAAGTAGGATTAAATAGCGTATTGGGCATGGGGAGTGCCGTTAAGGAATCAGGTTTGACTGCTAAAGTACTAAGCCCGTTTTTGTCAGCGAAAAGATTTGATGCCGCTATTGGTGGCGCGGGTTATTTGGCCTTCTCACAAGGTCTGGCTATATACAACGACTCACGCGGTGTGCAGGAATCAGGAGCTCACTATAACGGTTTCAGAAACTCTCAAAGCTTTTTTGGACCTTGGGATTATACTCCCCATGATGTAAGCAAATCGCTCTATCAAGCCACTCAAGTTAAAAATACCATGGGACAGTTTGATGGCGGTGCCGCATTTTACAATATCAAGGCTTCTAATGATGCTGCTTTGATTGGCAACAATTCAGTGTTTGATAGCGCTGCTAGATATGCCGCCCAACGGGATGGTCAAACAGGTCGTTAAGAAGGCCCATCTATTCAAATCTCTAGACGATTAGTGGGTGTTCGCTGTAGCCAGGGCATCTACAACTTCTTGGTGAATTTTACTATTGCTAGCAAGGATATGACCGCTCATCATATCTAGGGGGCCGCCCTCAAGGTTGCTAACTTTGCCACCAGCTTCTTCAACAATGAGTGCCCCGGCCGCCACGTCCCATGCCGACAATTTTCGCTCCCAGAAACCATCGAGACGACCACAGGCGACAAAGGAAAGATCAAGCGCCGCGGAGCCGTCGCGCCTGACTCCATGGCAGATGTTGGTCACATGCTTGAAGCTATCCATGTTGTTATAGATGTTGTTGACAGTATCAGGAGGGAAGCCCGTAGCTAAAAGACCATTGTCAAGCGAAGCGCAGCTTGAGACATGAATGGGCTCGTCGTTAAGAAAGGCCCCTTGGCCTTTAATTGCTCTGAATAATTCACCTGACATCGGATTGAAAATAACGCCATGGGTGACTATTCCATCTTCTTCAGCGGCAATGGAGACGCAAAAGAAAGGATAACTATGGGTGTAGTTGGTAGTTCCATCTAGCGGATCGATTATCCACCTTCTGTTTGGCGTGCTTTGGTTTTGACCGGCAGTTTTGCCACTATTACCGTGGGTTATTCCGCCTTCTTCAGCCAGGAAGCTGTCTTGAGGAAAAGTAGCTTTGATGGTGGCAATGATCAAATCTTCTGAAGCTTTGTCAACATCAGTGACAAGGTTGTAAGCGCTCTTATAATCCACGCTCTTAATTTTGCCGAGGCGAGCTTTTAGCAAAGCTCCACCTGCCAATGCTGCCTCTTTTGCTACATCGAAGACTTTTGTCATAACCGCCTTTAGTTAATTTGAGGAGAATATTTTGAGTTTACTCCAAAGCCGTCAATAAAGACTTGTTTAGCCCAGAAGATGCGTTTTGTTGACGAATGTAGGGTCGCAGCTCTATCCTCTATAAGCATATTTATATTGATATTGACTACCCCCTCGAAAAAGATGCTCTCGTGAAACTTGGCAACTCTATTTCAATAGAAATTATTACAAGCAAGTAAGGGCGTGGGTAAGTGAATTTGCCACCGCCAGCATCACTGTTGGCGGTTTTTGTTTTAGATCAGTTTTTTGCTCATATTTAGACCAAACTTAAAACCAATTTAGAGACTCTTGAGGACATACAGTGGCCGACGATAAGAAGAAATTTCCAGTCAATCTTCCTGTTACTGCTTTCCCGATGAAAGCTAACAGCACGGTTCGCGAAGTCGAAATTCAGAAGTTCTGGGATGAAAAACAAGTTTACGAACTCAATTTAGAAAAGCGCAGCGCTTCTGAAAAGTTCGTCTTGCATGACGGCCCGCCTTATTTGAGCTCGAGCAAGATTCACATTGGTACCGCTCTCAATAAAATTCTCAAAGACATCATCACTAAATACAAAGCTCTTCATGGCTTCTACGCTCCTTATGTGCCGGGTTACGATAGCCATGGTTTGCCCATCGAAAACGCCGCTCTGAAAAATGTAAAAGGCGGTAGGGCAGCCATAACTCCAGTTGAGCTACGAAAAAAATGTAGAGAATTTGCCCTCTCAAATCTTAAGGGTCAAGAAGATAACTTTAGAAGACTGGGCGTCTGGGGCGATTGGGCCCATCCTTACATCACTCTTGATCAGCATTTTGAAGCGGCTCAAATAAGAGTGTTTGGCAAGATGGTAACTAATGGTTATCTCTACAAAGGTCTAAAGCCAGTTTATTGGTGTCCCACTTGTGAGACTGCTTTGGCAGAAGCTGAAGTTGAGTATGCCGACCATACTTCAAACTCAATCTATATCAAGTTTCCTGTGCCAGATTCTGAGCGCAGTAAGTTGCCTAAGTTTGTTTCTGAGGCAAAAAATGGTGCGGCTAGCACTTATGAAAAGACGCCTGTCTCGTTTGTTGCTTGGACCACTACTCCATGGACACTTCCTGCTAACCTAGCTATTGCTCTCCATCCAGATTTTGTCTACGAATTCATCACCACTCCAGATCATGGTGTGTTGATAGTGGCGCAGAGTTTGCGTGAGACTTTCTTGCAAGCAGCCGATATTGATGCTGCTGCAGTGGTTGTGCTGGGTGAAGCAACCGGGCGCGAACTGGAGCTAATAGAAGCTAGACATCCCTTTGTTGATAGAGCCAGCCGAGTAATCAATGGTGCTCACGTCACCAATGAAGCCGGTACTGGTGTGGTACACACTGCTCCTGGCCACGGTCCAGAAGACTTTGAAGTGGGCAAGCTCTACAACCTCGGCGTACTTTCGCCCGTCGATGGTCGCGGTATCTTCACCGATGAAGCGGGCCAATTTGCCGGGCAGCACTATGCCAAAGCTAATCCTGTCATTGTGGAGCATTTGAAAGAAGTTGGCGCTTTAATCAAGCATCAAACTTTCAGTCATAGCTACCCTCATTGTTGGCGTTGTAAGAATCCTTTGATTTTCCGCGCAACGGAACAGTGGTTTGCTTCGGTAGAAGGCTTCCGTCAAAAAGCTCTTGAGTGCATTGACCAGGTGGAATGGTTGCCAAACTCTGGTCGCAACCGCATCTTTAACATGGTGCAGAACCGCTCAGACTGGTGTATTAGCAGGCAGCGCGCCTGGGGCGTACCAATTCCAGTTTTCTATTGCAAGAAATGCAATGAGCCTTTGATGAATGAACAGAGCATTGAAGCTATTGCCAAAGTCTTTGACGCTGAGGGGTCTGATAGCTGGTGGGAAAAGACACCACAAGATTTTGTCGGTGATATGAAATGCGGCAGCTGCTCGTCTTCTGAGTTTGTTCGTGAGACCGACATTATGGATGTCTGGTTCGATTCAGGGGTGACCCATGCTGCTGTACTTGATGCTCGCCCTGAATTGCGTGGTTCCCCCTGTGAGCTCTATTTAGAAGGCTCAGATCAGCACCGCGGTTGGTTCCAGTCGTCACTGTTGACCAGTGTTGCCATTCATGGTCGGGCACCATACAAGACTGTTCTCACTCACGGCTTTGTCGTTGATGAAAACGGCCGCAAGATGTCTAAGTCTGTGGGTAACGTGGTTGATCCCGATGAAGTAATAAAACAGTATGGTGCTGACGTATTGAGGCTGTGGGTAGCTTCGGTCAACTATACTGATGACATTCCAATCGGCAAAAATATGTTGGCTCAATTGGCCGAAGTCTATCGTAAGCTGCGCAATACAGCCCGATATATGTTGGGCAATTTGTACGATTTTGATCCTGCCGTTGATGCTGTGCCTTTTGAAGATCTCTCTTCGCTAGATCGCTTCTTATTGCACCGCCTCAATGAATTGGTAGAAGAAGTAACTCGCGACTTTGATCGCTTTGAATTCTTCAAGTACTACCAGTTGCTGCAAAACTTCTGTGTGGTAGAGCTGTCCTCGTTCTATTTCGATATTGCTAAAGATACTCTCTACACAGCTGGGCCTAAATCTCTCAAGCGCCGCTCAGTGCAAACAGTGCTGGCTCATATGCTGCAGGCTCTGGTGCGATTGCTTGCACCAGTTACACCGCACATGGCCGAGGATATCTGGCAGCATATGACTGATGCCATGAAGACATTCGGTGGTGGTCATCAAAGCGTATTGCTCACTGATTTCCCTAAATCAAATAAGAGCTTTGAGAACATTCTAGAATCTGATTTCTGGCATGAACTAATTGACGTACGCATCATAGTCAACAAAGCCTTAGAAACAGCTCGGGCTGCCCGCAAAATTGGTAGCTCTTTGGAAGCCAAAGTAGAGTTGGCCTTTGAAGACGCTGCTCTAGCTAAGAAAGTGGCCGCTCTGGGCGAAGACTTGCCAGGCTTCTTCATTACTTCGCAAGCTGTCATTGGTATCACTTCAACTGTAGAAGCCCTGGCTGAAAACAATGAAAGTGGTATCAGTGTCAAAGTAATACCAGCATCTGGTACCAAGTGTGCCCGCTGCTGGAAATTCACTGAAGATCATGGCAAGGGCAAATTGCCAGTGCTCTGCCTGCCTTGCGATGAGGTGATTGCAGAGTATTATCCTGATTTTGAATTGGAGCCGGTAGTTTAGAGCCGGTAGTTTAGAAACTGTTGTCTAGAAACTCTAAATTAGAGCTTGGGTGTTTGGATTTGTCGTTTCCAAGTTTGACTCATTTTCACTTGAAAAATGAGTCAAACTTGGCCGCTGCAAAATTGGTCTATAACTTGGGGCTCTATATTGGGACTCTAAATCCCGGCTATAAAATGGGTATGCTATAAGTGCAATTCCGGTTTAGGTAAGTTTTCCGGTGAATTCAGATGAGCAAAAAGAACAGCCAAAGCAGAAAGAGAAGCTAGAGCTGCGCGAAAAAATTGAACTAAAAGAGAAATTCGAGCTTAAAGAAATAGAGCCAGCCCAAGCCGAGCCAAAGCTTGTGGTGGATTCTTCTAACCTCCTGCCTTTATCTAGCCTCCTGCCCTCGTCATATCAAGCTTATGTGCCGAGCTTCGCAGAGAGTCCTGCTTCAGGCAGCGAGGATAGCAGTAGTGGCGCCTCGAAAGTTCTTGAAAGCCCTCCGCCCCGGCCTTCTGTGGTTTCTCAAGAGCAATTTCCTAATCTCGGCGAGCGCTATCAAGTGTTGGCTTTAATTGGTCGCGGCGGCATGGGCGTAGTCTATAAAGTCAGAGACAAAGCAGTCGACAAGATCTTTGCTGTCAAAGTTCTCAATCACGATCTGGTTCAAGACAAGATATCGGTCAAACGCTTTGAGCAAGAGGCTAAGGCGGCTAGCCCTCTCACCCATGCCAATCTAGCTGCGGTCTACGATTTTGGTGTCGGTGTCAGTGGTTGCCCTTTCTTGGTCATGGATTACCTGGAGGGTCATACCCTAGAGCAGGAGCTGGCTAAAGAAGGCTATTTCGATAGCGAGCGGGCTCTCGACATATTTATTCAGGCGGCCGAAGCCATAGCTGACTCACACCTTAAGGGTGTTATTCACCGTGATATTAAACCGGGCAATATTATTTTAGAGAAGTCTGAAAACGGCTCTGACTTTGTCAAACTGGTAGATTTTGGCATCGCCAAAGTGCTACCAAGCGAGCAGAAGGCCCATGAGAATTTAACTCAGACCGGTGACATCTTTGGCAGTCCGCTCTATATGTCGCCAGAGCAGTGCGAAGGCAATATGCAAGATCGCCGCTCTGACATTTATTCTCTTGGTTGCCTGATGTACGAGACTCTCACTGGCATCAAGCCATTTGCTGCTGAAAATCCTATCAAGATCATACTGAGACACATTCACGAAGACCCCAAGCCAATTTCTAGTCTCACAACTGTTTCTAACCTTCCTGCTCAATTTAAAGTGCCGGTTGATTTAGACAAAGTGGTCTTGCGCTGCCTCGCGCGCGATCCCAATCAGCGTTACCAGTCTGCCTATGAGCTGGTGAACGATCTTAAACTGATCCGCGATGGTGAAAAAGTAAAGTTTCCCCGCATCTCTGCTCCCACTAAGGCAAAGAATGAGAAGTCATTTCGAGCAAGTTTGATTGCAATTCTGGCCCTTATAGGTATGTCCTTAGTAATTTCCTTTGTTACCAGAAACTCAGTAACATCAGCGCCTCCACCCCATATTGTCAGTGCTGCACCAACTGATGAATTTTTTGACGCTAAAGATTTTGACAGTAAGT
>CALRJJ020000229.1:0-7553 GCA_943367505.1 Flavobacterium psychrophilum
TCAGCAGTTAAGAAATTACCGAGATACTGTTGAGTAGTAGTGCCACGCGGAATGAAACAGAGATCTTGGCTATCGGGCTTATTGGCAGTTACCAAACCACCCTCATCGGCCAGGGCCCGAATCTCGTCTTTGCTGAAATCACCAAGTGGAAGCAGAGTAGCTTTGAGCTGCTCCATAGTTAAGCCCCAGAGAACATATGATTGGTCTTTACGTGGGTCTTTCGCCCGCGCCAATCTAAAGCCATCTTCAGTTTCAACCACCCGAGCGTAATGCCCAGTGGCAATGTATCTGGCTTGCAAAATTTTCTGGCTATAGCGCAATAGAGCGCCCCACTTCACCAATGTATTGCAGACACTGCATGGCAGGGGAGTTTTTGCTCGAGCATAAGATTGCGGAAACTGATCAATAATTTCGGCCTTGAACATCTCACGCAAATCTACGGCGTGATGTTCGATGCCCAATTGTTCGCAGACGCGAGCAGCATCAACCATTCCAGTATCACAACAACGGCTCCCAGACTTAATCAGCCAGCCTGTCACACCAATGACATCGTAGCCAGCCTTGATCATTTCCATGGCTGTAACGCTGGAATCAACGCCGCCACTCATCAAAACAGCCACACGAGTCTTATTGGCCTGAACTGGCGAAACCACGCGCTTAGACGCCACTGCACAAACGGCTTCTACCGCTTCGGCACTGGGCATGTCCGATTGCTCAACAGGGGGATTAACCGGCTCGTTGACGGCCTTTGTGATATCGCTTTCTACAGTACTCATTTCCGAATTTTACTATAAGGATTGCAACTCTGTTGGCAACCATTTCTATATGTACAGAGTAAATGAGCAGAAACTCACCATAAACTTACTAACAACCAGAGCAAAGAACCCTATTAAGTAGACAAAAGGATGCAAGTAGTAAGTATCAAACCCAAAGCAAAAAGCAAAGGCACTTACTACATTCCAGTCAGTCGCTTCAAGCGCAACCTGGCATTGGTAGCATTTTTGCCCCGAGGAGCCAACTTGAGATAAGTCTTGTACTCAGAAACAGCATCACGACTGCGTTCGATGCGCTCAAGTAAAACAGCCAAGTTATAGTGAGCCACTGGCACGTCCCCACCTGACTGCAAAATAGCCTTGCGAAAAGCCCGGTCAGCTCCATTGTAGTCGCCGCGCTCTCGCAAAATAATTCCCAACATATTCTGGGCCAGCGGATTGGTCTTCTTGCGCAGGCTTGAATCATCTATTGCCTTGCGGAAAGCAGCCTCAGCTCCAGCATTGTCACCCATGCGCCGCAAAGCCATACCCAGGTTGAATTGAGCCTCGGGGAAGCCATCGGATTTAATCATCAAAGCCTTGCGATAAGACTCTACAGCTTTCGCTAACTGATTTAAGTTGGCCTGACAATAGCCCAAATTATTGAGCAAAATCGGATCTTCGCCAGCTCCCGTTCTAATAAGCGAGTCAAAATCGTGAACCGCCTCAGCCCAAGCATGGCGCTTCATGGCTTCGCGAGCGGCTTGCCGCATTGAGCCCTGCATCTCGGAACGACCGTCATCATCGCCCTGGCCCTGTTGGTCGTCTTGCCCAGAATTAAATTGCCCCTGAGCCTGATTGCCGGAGGCAGGTGCAGTGCCATTAAGCTTGGCTATGCGATTCTTGGTCTCCTGGGCGTATTTGCTGACCGTTTCATATTTAAGCGAAGTCTCATAGGCCTTAATCGCTGCCGCCACATTGTGACGACGCTCCTCAATTAAGCCGAGATGATAATAACTAAAGGCAGAGTCAGGTTTCAGTTTAATGGCCTTGTTTACTTCAGAAAAAGCCTCATCTAACCGCCCTTCACTCAAATCGAGGGCGGCAAGCCCACTGTGGGCCGCGGCATGGGTGGGGTCGAGCTTTATGGCAATCAAATAGTTTTCTCGAGCTTCTTTCTTCTGACCCACATCTCGCATGGCATTAGCGGCATAGTAGTGCAATTCGGGCTCTTGGCCACCAGAAATCTTGAGACACAGGCGCCAGTAATAGAGGGCCTCTTCAGCCTTGCCGGTAGAGTAAAGCACAAGGCCGAGGTTGTTCAGAGCTGGCACATAAAGCGGCTCAATATCTAGGGCTTTGCGGTAGTACTGGATGGCCTTATCGACTTTATTCTCGTAGGCGTAAGAAAGACCAATGTTGTTGTAGGCATCAGGAATAGAAGGCTCCATCTTGATAACAGTTTCGAACTGGCTACGGGCCTGGTCTAGCTGCTTTGCCCGCAAAAACTTGATGCCTTGCTGCATATGCGCAACGGTATCTGGACGATAGCGACTACCTTCAGCCTTCACTAGTAAAGCGGAGAGGCTGAGGGTTGAAGTAATAGCCAAGACCAGGCATAGAGTTAAGCCTGCTCGTTTTTGCACTTTTGCCTCCAATTGCATTTGAAAGCAATAATACAAGATGTAACCCTTTAGAGCCCGTTACACGTAGAGCCAGCGGCTTGGTCAAAATGGTAAAATGCCTTTTTCCCAAATCGGCAAGATATGGCTCGCTCGAGCGTTATTTTTACTGATTTGCAATACGGTGAAGGGAACCCCGCCAAAAATGCTAACGCGCAACAGTAACCTCGCAGCAAAACTGCACCAGCTTTTTATATCTAGCTCGCAATATGCGCGGCTCCTTGCTCGAACGGCCAAGGGTAGCAGCGGCGAACTCAATTTGACCGGCTTGACCGATTCAGCAAAATCGCTTGTGCTCTCAGTTTTGGGTCACGAAACTAAGCGAGCTATTTTCTTAGTTGTGCAAGACAACCATACTGGTGCCCGTTATCACCAAGAGTTGACCAACCTAAGTAAGTATCCGATTTTTGTTTACCCCAGTTCTGAAGTCTCGCCCTACGAGCAAGTGCTTTCCAGCCCAGACAACGTCGCTGCTCAGTTAGAAGTCTTGCGCCACTGCCAAGAAAAGCCAGACGAGCCATTTATCTGTGTAGTTACGGCTCGTGCCCTCAGCCAAAGAGTTCTCTCACCCGAAGAGTTAACTGCCAATTGCTTGCGCCTCAATGTTGGCGAAACTATTGATACTAAAGAAGTAGCTCGCCGACTAGCTAACTTAGGTTATTCACGCGAATCACTAGTGACCTTGCGTGGCGAATTTAGCGTGCGCGGCGACATTGTCGATATTTATCCATCTTGCGGCTCGCCATTTAGAATTGAATTGTTTGGCGATGAAATCGAATCGATGCGCGTCTTCAATACTGATACGCAAAGGTCTATCGAATCGCTTGAGAGCTGTGTCATTGTGCCCCGTTGGTGGATTGTCGCTGATCAAAGCGAAGATGCCCGCATCAAGCTGGTCGATACCCTCAGAGCCGTTACAGAAAAAGCAGCCGAGACTCTAGATCCATCATCGGCAGAAACTCTGATGACCGTCATGGAAAGCGACTTAGAAGCACTTAGAGCTGGTCGCTACCCTGAATCAGTAGAATACTACGCACCTTACGTCCACGAAAAGCTTGCCACCATATGCGATTACATCAGAGATAACAGTCTGATTGTGCTCGACGAATGGGACACCTTGCTAGCCGCTCTCTCTTCCTACCAAGAGAAGCTTGATGCTGCCTTCAAAGAAGGGCTAGAAACTGGTCGTTTGCTGCCTCTGCCACGCCCGCTCCACCTCAGCGCCCGTGAAATAACTGAACAGCTTAAACGCCATCAGCGCATTTATGTTTCCACCTTGCCAATGGCACTAGATGGAGCTGACACTAGCAATTCTAATGCTGCCAATTCGGTTATCAATTTTGACTGTCAACCAGTCGAGCGCTTTGGTAATCAAATTGATGTCATGGCTGAAAAAGTGAGAAGCTGGCGCAAAGAAGGCTTGAATGTTCTGATTTCAACAGAGCAGCCCCAGCGCATTTTAGGCATCATGAAAGAGTGGGACATTCCCGCTGTTTATCTCTCGCAAAGTGATGATAAAGCCGACACCCATATTCTGCCGCTCGACGATAGCGCCCAAGCATCGGGCGGCGCCCCAGGACCAGGAAGCGCTAACAATGGCAAAGCCCAACCGCCATCGCTTTCAATATCGTCTTTAGATGATATTCTCTCCGGCCAAATGCCTAGCCTGGACGATCTCAAACTAAGCCAGAGCCAAGGTCTAAACCCGAGCCTAAATCAAAACCAGAACCAGCCGTCCGGGCCTGTTGTAATGGTCTGCCGGCACGGCTTCACCCACGGTTTCAAGCTAAAAGATGTCGAGCTAGTTTCTTGTACTGACGCTGAGATGTTTGGCGTCAAGCGCAAACCGACAGTTTATAGAAGACCAGTAGCAGAGAAGAACTACGAGCGCTTCACTTCAGTCGCCGATTTAAAAGTAACCGACTACGTTGTGCACATGAAGCACGGCATCGGCCAATTTGAAGGCGTCAAACGGATGACCGTCGACGGGCAACAGCGCGAATTTCTCAGCGTTGCCTACGCCAGCGACGACAGACTATATGTGCCTGTCGATCAAATCAACTTGCTCTCCCGTTACCGTGGAGCTGGGGACAACCCACCGAGAATTTCACGTCTAGGCGGTGCCGAGTGGGAATCAACCAAACGGCGCGTCAAAAAATCAGTTAAGCAAGTGGCCGAAGATCTGGTCAATTTGTACGCTATAAGAGCTAAACAAGAAGGCTTCCAGTGCACGCCTGATACACCATGGCAGTACGAAATGGAAGAAGCCTTCCCTTACGAAGAAACGCCAGATCAATGGCAAGCCATTCAAGACATGAAAGGTGACCTTGAATCAGCCAAGCCAATGGACCGACTTATCTGCGGAGACGTTGGTTTCGGCAAAACTGAAGTAGCCATTCGTGGTGTCTTCAAAACAGTGATGTCAGGCAAGCAAGTGGCAGTGCTAGTGCCTACCACTATCTTGGCTCAACAGCACTACAACACCATGGCTGAGCGCTTTGCTCCCTACCCAATTAAAGTCGGTCTACTCTCGCGTTTCCGTACGGCAAAAGAACAAAGAGAAGTAGCGCGCAGACTGGGCACTGGTGAGTGCGATGTAGTCATCGGTACCCACCGCATGCTGCAAAAAGATATCGCCTTCAAAGACCTTGGCCTGGTTGTCATCGACGAAGAGCAACGCTTCGGTGTTGCCCACAAAGAAAAGCTAAAACAACTGCGCGTAATGGTTGACGTCATGACCATGTCAGCCACTCCTATTCCGCGTACTTTATATATGGCCTTATCTGGCGCTCGCGACATGTCGCAAATTAACACGCCTCCAATCAACCGCGCACCAATTAAAACTTTCGTGGGCGAATACAAATTGCCTCTAGTGCGCACGGCCATTCTGCACGAGATGGAGCGTGGCGGACAAATTTACTTTGTTCACAACCGCGTTGAAAACATCGAGCAAATTGCCTTTGAAGTTAAGCAACTAGTTCCAGAAGCACGCATCGCCATTGGCCACGGCCAGATGAATGAGCGCGATCTAGAAAACGTCATGTTGGCATTCTTTGCCCATGAATATGACGTCCTAGTTTGCACCACAATTATCGAATCTGGTCTAGATATTCCTAACGTCAACACCATCATCATCAATGATGCTGACAAACTCGGTCTGGCCCAGATGTATCAGCTCCGTGGTCGCGTTGGCCGTTCAGATGCCCAGGCCTATGCCTACTGCTTGTACACTCCATCAAAAGTTCTATCAGAGCAAGCCCAAGGAAGACTGAAAGCAATTCGCGAATTTACTTCCCTTGGCTCTGGTTATCAAATCGCCTTACGCGATATGGAAATCAGAGGCGTGGGAAATATTCTCGGCTCTGAACAACACGGTCACATGATTTCGGTTGGCTTTGAACTCTATTGCAAAATTCTTGAAGAGTCAGTGGCTGAACTCAAGGGCGAGGCAGTTGTACAAGAAGCTGACACCGCAGTTGATATCAACGTCACAGCCTTCATTCCTGAGTCTTACATCGAAGACAATGAACAACGCCTGATCGAATACAAACGACTTGCCGACGTAAAAACCGACCGCGAACTAATTATGCTGCTTGACGAATGGCGTGACCGCTTCGGCGCCATTCCAAAAGAAACTGAGCAATTGACCAAAGTTGTAAAACTAAGACTAGTGGCAAGCTCTGCCAACGTACAATCGATCAAGCCAGACATGCAAGGCTTGCGTTTGTACGTACCATTCCGCTTACAACAGTGGATTCCAATTCAAAATGGCCTGCCAAAACATCTGGCAAACCGCACTACCTACAAACCAGGTATAGCTGGTGGTCAAGGTTCAAGTCCATACATTCTCGTAAAATCCCAAGGTGATGATCCAGAAGATCAACTCGATTTGCTGGCAGAACTTCTTGGTGCCATGGTGGCAAATGTTCACGCCAAACCAGCCTAAAATGTCAAAAGAGGATATCAGTACTGTGAATAGCGCAAGTAATAGAAGCAAAAGAAACAGCACCAGTTTGAACGTCTTATTGGCGCTGACACTTTCTCTTGCTATAGCCGACTGCCAGAGCGAAAAGAAATCTGAGACTTCTAGCGATACTACCGACAAAACCAGCAGCCCACAGACAGGCAGCACCCAAGGCAGCGCTGCAGGCGACGATGCTAAATCAGCCTGTAATGGAGCACTACCAGCAGTACTTAGCGACCTCCCCCAATTAAAGCCTGTTGCCGGAGTTAACTTGGTTAAGCTGCCGGACACCATGATCATTTGCACCGTAAATGGATCACCGGTGACAGTCAGTCGCTTCAAAAAAGAGTATCAAGCAGCCATTATTTCACTGCAATCGATGATTGCAATGCAGCCAGAGAGGCTGGGTTCACTCTTAGTTCAGGCCAAACAAATGGGCTTGACTCTAACCGCCGAAGAGAAAAAGAAAATGATTGAGTCGGCTCATTCCGCTCAAGCACTGGACGGCAAGCCTCTTCCGGCCTTCCTCAAAGAAAAAAACATGACCGAAGCCCAATTTAACCAGCAAGTATTAGAGCTTGGCCTGGCTTTTAAGTGCGGCACAAAAGTAATTGAAAGCCAACTATTGAGTGAACTAATTAACCGCGAAATCGTATTGAAAGAAGCGCATAAAGCAGGCTTCTATCAAAAGGCTGCCAATAGTTTTGTTCAGATCAAAGAAACGAAGAGATTCAAACAATACGTAAACAATGCTAGTGAAACACCAGACCAAATTCGCGAAGAGATAATTTCTTCGCAAATGATCAAGATGATGCTAGATAGCATTGCCAAAGCAGCACCGGCCGCTAGCGAAAAAGTAGTAAAAGAAGAATTTGAAGCCAATAAAGGCCGTCTAAAGCACGGTGAGCGCGTGCGACTATCGCACATTGTGGTGGCAGCACCAGCAGTTGATGCCGGACCTCTCAAAAGTGTGAGAACACAACTACAAGAGCAAAAGCCTGAACTGAAAGGAGCCGACCTCGATAACGAAGTCAAAGTAATCAAGCAAGCTCAATACAACAAAGCAAAAGACTACTTGGCTCAAGCTCTAAAAGGAGCCGATTTCAAAACTTTAGCGGACAACTACACTGAAGACGAACCGGCCCGCCTGGCCAA
>CALRJJ020000230.1:0-7540 GCA_943367505.1 Flavobacterium psychrophilum
GATGTCAACGTCGCGCACCGCACCGCGCAGTACGCCGCCTATTACTTTCAAGACAGCGTCAGAGGTAAGAGCGCCATAAGAACGTTGAATATCTCTAAAGCCATCAACTGCCACCATGCAAAGAGAGACAGGGCGCTTATAGCGCTTGGCTCGCTTCAATTCGTCTTTGACTTCTTTGATAAAAGTACGTGAATTATAAAGCTCGGTTAGGGTGTCAAGCAGAGCGAGTTTCTCGATTTCTTCGCCATTGGCGCTCGATAAATTAGTTTGACCAGCAGTCAAGAGTGAGCGCTGCTCAAGCTCTTTCACTCGCTCAATTACCTGGTTGTCCATAAAGGCTCTTGTGCCCGCAAGCTTGGCTCTTTGTGGATTGTCCAGCACACGACAGAACATACAAGTTCTTCCGCTACATATGTGGTCCGTGCGTCCTGCCATTTGAAATAGACCCTTTTTCTGGAAATTACAAATCAAAATTCAGTGGAATCAGTCAAATCAGTATAGATTAATCTCTTCTCTTGCACTAGGTATCGGTCAATAGTTTGCCCTGGCGAACTATAAATTTGCCGTCTACCATCAACTCGCTAGCGTTTGGTGCGCACTCTAAGAGTCTGCGGGCAATGGCTTCTTGATCGTGATTGCTTTGCCAAAAAACACTGTCGAGAGGAAACGCTGCCAGGTCGGCTGCTTTACCTACTGCAATTGAACCCGTTTTTTCGGCGATATTAACGGCCTCTGCTGCTTTTATCGTAATCAGGTTAAGGGCCTGGGTGGCGGTTAATTGCGGCAGCCAGGCCGCCGCTTCTTTAAGCATGCTCAAATCACTATTAGATGCGAGGCTGTCGCTGCCAAGGCCAAAAGCGATGTTGGCATCAACGAAGTTACTTAGAGCGGCCGGTCCGGTTAAGAGCCTCTCATTGCTGCGGCGGCAGAGGGCGGCAGTAGCACCGCTATGGGCAAATATTTCAAAGTCTTCTTGATTGAGCTTTACGCAGTGAGCGGCAATGAGGTTGTCATCGAGCAGGCCAAAGTGCTTGAGGTGCTGGGTTGGTGTTCGCTTCTGCCCGCGCCAGAGCAATTCATTTAATAGAGTGGTGAATGGCTTAATAGGATTGGGTGGCATCACCTTGGCCAAATACTGATCTAATACGCTGCAATGGCTGCTAATCCAGTCGGCTTCTTCTTGCGACTCTGCCAGGTGGGCTGTCAGCATTAGACTGTGGCTGCTGGCCCAGTCTTTGGCTTTGGCCCAGAGGGCCGGGGCGACAGTATATGGAGCGTGAGGGGCAACGGTGATTGCTATTTGACCGCCATTGATGGCCTCTCTCAATGCACCACTGGCGGTGCTGATTAAGGATTGATAACGTTTTAGCCAGATTTCAAAGATGCGTTCCGCTAAAGTTTCGTCCAGGCCAAATAGTTCAAGGCCGACCAGACCTTTCTGTCCAACTTTGGCCATAGCCTCTGCGGCCTGACCGGTGTAAGAACTATCTACTAAATAAGTAGTGCCAGCTAAAGCTGCACTTCTGGCCCCAGCCATAGCTGAGCGGGCAAAGTCGTCCGGCGACCATGGCCTCGTGCTGGCCACCAATTGGGCCATCCATGTAAACAAAGAGCTGTTCTCTGGGATGGCTGGCGCTTGCGAATAATCAAGGTGGGTGTGAAGATTGAACAGACCGGGAGTGATGACGCAATTAGGTAGGTCAATCACTTCAATACGATCCGCTGCTGAGAGCGTTTGATCTTGCGACTCAATCAGCTTTTCGCTTTGCTCTTCGCTGAGAATTGCAGCGATTTTGCCAGCTTCTATCAATACGCTGGCACGGGCAAACGATTGACCTGTGGCCGTCCAGACCGATGAGGCCTTAATTAAGAGTTTTGGCGATGTACTATAATTCATTTTCCTCAAGCATAATCTATAACAATGACTAGAATCTCAGTCGACGATTTGAAGGAAACTCCTCAACGGCGACAAAATATTGAATTTAACGAACTATTGCCAGTGGACGAGGCCGTTAAGCCTGTGGTTGGCGATTTGGTTTTGAGCTTGGCCGCCGGTGGCGTCAAGCTCACGGGCAATGTCAAAACTTTACTTAAGTTGCAGTGCCAGACCTGCCTTAAACCTTACTTTTACGCCTTGAGCGTCGACCTCGATGAGTACTTCGTGCCCCGTCTTAGCGCCATGGCCGAATTTGAAATGGGTGCTCCCCGGGACAAAGAATTACTTAAAGATGATTTTTATGATTCGATTCCTGAGGACGGATTCATTGACATCAGTGACGTTGTGTATCAAGCTGTAACGTTAGCTTCTCCAGTATTTAGTCGTTGCGGCGATGAGTGTCCCGGTCCTCCAAAACCGGAAGGTGCTCGTGGTAGCAGCGTTTCAGGTTCTGACTCCGAAGGGGGTCAAGACCAAAAACCAATCGACCCTCGCTGGAAGAACCTAAAGACTCTCTTTCCTAACCAGGAATAGAGGCTTTTTAGTAGATAATAATTAGTCCGGAATATGGAGGATCGATACAGCAATGGCTGTTCCGAAGAAGAAAACATCCCACCAGAAACAACACCAGCGCAGAGCGCACTGGAAGGCTTCTGCTCAAACTGTCGGCACTTGCGCCAATTGCGGCGCTCCGAAACGCAGTCATACTGCTTGCGGATCGTGCGGATACTACCGCGGTAGACCAGCCAGACTAAGAGACGCTGTCGTTTAGTCGTTGCAATAAACATGGGTCATTAGACTTAGTTATTCATTGGTGTGATTAGTTTGACAACGAGTCAAATCTGGAGTCTGGCATGATTCGAGTGGCCATAGACGCGATGGGCGGTGATTATGCTCCTCGTGAAGTTGTTCACGGCGCCGTTCTGGCTGCCCGTGAATATGGCATTTCGGTTCAATTAGTCGGTCAGTTGCCGGCAATCGAAGCTGAGCTTAAACGCCACGAGATTGCTGGTCTAAACATATCCTTAGTGGCTGCCTCTGAAGTTGTGGCCATGGACGAGAAACCAAGCAAGGCGATTCTTCGTAAGAAAGATTCGTCTATTGTTTTGGCTATGAAGCAAGTCAAAGAAGGCCACGCTGACGCAGTCGTTGCTTGTGGCTCCACCGGTGCAGCAGCTGTGGCTGCCACTTTTAATATCGGCCGCTTGCCCAATATCTCACGCTGCGCCATTGCTTGCGAGATGCCGACAATTCACCCCAATCGCTGCATTGTCGTCGACGCTGGCGCCAATACCGATTGCGATGCCCATATGTTGATGCAGTTCGGCTTGATGGGCTCAATCCTTTATTCTGGTTTGCACAACGTTAAGCGCCCAAGAGTGGGCGTTCTTAATATTGGCGCTGAAGAAACTAAAGGCACCCAACTGGTGCAAGACGCTTATCGCCTGCTCAAGGCTCGCGAAGATATCAATTTCATCGGCTTTGTCGAAGGTCGTGACTACCCCATGGGTAAAGTTGACGTTGTTGTCACCGACGGCTTTACTGGCAACGTTTCGCTCAAAACGGCTGAAGGCATTGCCAAGATGATCAACCACATGCTCAAGCAAGAACTTTTGAGTTCTCCTCGGGGCAAGCTTGGTGGCGCCATTGCTAAGCCAGCCTTCCAGGCTCTGAAAAAACGAGTCGACCCCGACGAGTTCGGCGGTGCTTTCTTGATTGGTTTAAAAGGTGTATGCGTCATCGCCCACGGCGGCTCTCGTCATACTGCTGTCAAGAATGCTATTCGGGTTGCTTGCGATATGGTCAAAGCTGACGTTGTCTCGAGAATCGAACACTCTTTTTTTCAAACCAACCTAAAACCAGTAAAGACTGATACGGCTGAACCGACAGTCACTATCCTGTAAATTAAGTAGCTTTTTAGAAGGAATAATTGCCATGGCTAAGCTTGCTTGTGTTTTCCCCGGGCAGGGATCTCAGAGCGTCGGTATGGGATTAGACTTGTTCAATGATTTTGCCGAAGCTAAAACAACTTATGGCCAAATTGATGCCGTCGCTGGTCGGGCCCTCAGCACTCTTTGTTTTGAAGGGCCAGAAGCTGAGCTCAAGCGCACCATCAATACCCAGCCAACCATTTTGGCAACATCGCTAGCAGCATGGGCATGTTATGAAAAACTTGGTGGACCAAAGCCTGATTTCGTTGCCGGGCACTCATTGGGTGAAATTAGCGCTCTAGTGGTGGCACAAGTTTTATCGCTAGAAGATGCCGTTAAGCTTGTGGATAAACGCTCTACTCTTATGGAAAATTGTCCTAAGGGCGCAATGACAGCTGTTCTTGGTGTTGCTCCAGATGTATTGGAAAGTGTTTGCGCTGAAGCTTCTACGACAGATGAAGTAGTGGTTGTAGCAAATTTCAACACTAAAGATCAGTTGGTTATATCGGGCAATCCTGAAGCTGTCGCCCGCGCTGGTGCTCTAGTGAAAACGCGTTCTGGTAAAGCTATTCCGCTACCGGTTGGTGGCGCATTCCATTCACCTTTAATGTCAGGAGCCGCCAAAGAGTTTTCGCAGGCTCTGGAAAATTGTCAGTTTGCTGATGCTACTTGTGGTGTGGTGCAGAACTTCGATGCCCAAGTATCGAAGCAAGCATCTGAGCTAAAAGCGAAGCTTGCTAAGCAGATGGAGAGCCCCGTGCGCTGGACTGCTACGGTTGAGTTTCTCGTTGCTCAAGGCGTCGATAGTATTGTTGAAATCGGACCAGGCAAAGTTTTGGCTGGCCTGGTGAAAAAGATCGACAAGTCGGTAAAAATCTTAAACGTCAGCGATAGCGAATCACTAAAGGCTACTATTGCGGCCCTGCAAGCTGTGGCTCAAGCCGTTTAATTGTAATATTGCGCTTCTCTAGTTCGCTAAAGAAGAGATCTGGGTCTAGAGCCACTTCCGGAGCTAGCACACCTTTCTTGTCGACCTGATTGGCAATGATCATTTGTGCCGCTATTGATGGTGGCACTCCTGTGTCTAGTGCGCCACAAGAAACTTGCCATTTCTTGTCTGATACCACAGTCGTTTCCATGCGCACTAATTTTTCTTTGCCGTTCTTGCTGCCTTTAATATCAACACGAATTACTTCGCAGTCGTCTGGCTCGGTGGCTGGAACTGGGAACTTAGCAATCATTTCGGCTAGCAATTTACGGGGAGTGAAGTCACCTTCTTTGGTGGCAATTTGTTTCTTCTCGCCAAATCCTAGAGCCATTAAGAATTTAATTTTTTCGTGAAATTCAAGGGGTAAGCCGAGGCGGAAAGTGCAGCGCTTGATACCTTTGTCTTTGTAAGTCATTGGTATGGTCAGAACTTCAGAATGCAAGGTGTAGATTGCTTCTTGCTTGCCCACCGGTTGTGGAAAATCGACCATCAAGGCTCCAGAAAGTGGTGCTTCTGCTTTGTAATCACCGTCTTCGAATACCATCGGGCTAAGAGTGTATTCGTCTATTAAAGTCTCAATTGAATATGGTGGCAAAAAAGGATGGTCGATTTTGACATTGTCGACAGAGCCTACCAAAATGTCGATTGACTCTACCGTGTCTAAGTCTCTCTGACCTGCTTCGGCCATGATATTGGTCATGCCTGGAGCGGCACCCATACCAACAATGGCAGTCAAATTCTTTTCTTTGAAGCGCTCATGCAGCTTCAACTGCTCTTTGGTGACGTGAAACAATCCGCCTAAATCTATATAGTTGGTGCCCGCTTCAAGAGCTGCTTCCATAACATTGACGTTGTGATAATAAGGTGTGGAATTAATGACGCAAGCCGCTTTGGCTAAAATCTTGACCATGATTGGTCGATTAGTGATATCAGTGAAGTCACCTCTCACTCTTTCTGATTTGAGTGATTCAGCAAATTGATCGGCTTTGTCGCGATCGTAGTCGGCGATCACTACTTCAATTTGCTCGTTTTCTAGCAAGTCTTTGACAATCACCTGGCCCATGGCCCCAGCGCCGCCAATTACAACTACTCTTTTCAATTCAGTCATTTGCTATAGCCTCTATATATGGCCAAAATTCTAGCACTGCAGAGCAATGCTAGATTGAGCCAATAGAGATGCTATTAGTTAAAAGAGCAAGTGATTAGGTTTTTAGTAGCCTTTGTATGAGCTGGTACTGCTCGAGCTGCCGTAGGTGCTAGTGGCTGTGCTGGCCGCACCAGAGCTATGGCTATTTACGTTGCCGCTGCTGCCATAGGTAGCTACAGCTGGCTTGGTGTTAGGGCGCATTCTAATTTGGGTTGGAATAGTGACGTAGCCGTTGTGCATCACTTCTTGTTTGCGCAAGCTGTAGTTTGGATTTAAGTCTGAGCGCATGTAATCGCCGGGCATGCCCACTGTGGCGCCCATTCGAGCATTGGGCAGACCGCCCATTTGCTGGCTGCCTTGTTGTTGGTTATTGGCGGCCTGGGCCGGGGTGAGATAACCCTGCGGATAGCGCGATTGCGGCTGAGCCGGAGCTGAGCCATAAACTGGTATTTGGGCCGAGGGGCTGAGAGTGCCTCTGGTGATGTAAGTGTCTGCCGGCCGAGCAAGGTTCGAACCTTGGATTATCCGTGTGCCACCTACCTTATAGCTTTGTTGGCAATCGCCAGCTGGTGCGAGGAAAATGGCGGCAACCAGTGCCAGCACAAGGTTTTGAAGATTTAGTAATTTAGTCACTGCTTGTCGAAGCCTGCTAGTAAAAGAAAAGGGGCAATAAAGATGCCTGTTGATACGATAATAACTCGCAATTTTCCACTTTACAAGTAGCTGCAATACTTAAAGAACCAATACTGGCGCAGATTTAAGGGCGGCAAATGTAATCGATTTGTAAAACGGTAAAGGTTGCCTTAGTTTCAAGTTAGTCGGAAAAGCGAAATCTAACCAGGGCCATAACCGCCCAGATGCCGTCTTTCCAGGTAATTTTCTTGCCTTCGGCATAGTCGCGACCGTAATATGAAATAGGCAGTTCGTACAGTCTCACGCCTTGCTTCAAAACTTTCGCCGTAATTTCGGGTTCAAAGTCAAAACGGTCACAGCGAATCTGTACCTTCTTAAAAATATCGGCCCGGAAGACTTTGTAGCAAGTTTCCATGTCGGTCAGTGTGGCGTTATATAGAATGTTGGTGATCAGGCTGAGGAACTTGTTGCCAAATAGGTGCCAGATCTTAAATGCGCGGGTAACTTTTCCGCCGCATAGACGTGAGCCATAAACAACGTCAGCGCGGCCCTCTAAAATCGGTTTGAGCAGTTCTGCGTATTCTCTCGGGTCATATTCGAGGTCGGCGTCTTGTATCAAAATGACGTCGCCTTCAGCGTGGCCCTGGGCTGTGCGCAAGGCCGCACCCTTGCCTTGATTTTTGTCGTGATAGTAAATGCGGGCGTTGTATTTAGCTGCATCAAGTTTGGCGAGAATGTCGCGGGTGCCATCGGTGGAGCCGTCATCGACAAGAATTATCTCTTTTGTTAGTCCGCCCGTATCGGCCTTTGAAACCATGTCTAGTACGGTGATGAGCGTTTTTTCTTCGTTGAAGACCGGTATTAGTATTGAAAGTGTTTTCACGAACTGTATTACATTCCTTATG
>CALRJJ020000231.1:0-7515 GCA_943367505.1 Flavobacterium psychrophilum
CTCAAAGATGTGAGAAAGAGGCAGGTAGGAGAGATAGACAGAGCGATCGTCTTCTGACAGAACTGGCTTCATGTCTTCAATCACGGCCATAATATTGCCATGGGTCAAAGGTACACCTTTGGGTACTCCAGTGGTACCAGAAGTGTAAATGATAGTGGCGATGCCATCTTTTGGTGTGCTCTTCATTCTGTCTTCCAGAATTTTTAAGTGAGCTGTATCGAGGCTGGCACCGAGTTTGCGTACCGATTCAATATCCGCTAGAAGACCGTTGGGCAAATTGTATTTGACCGCCAGTTCATCCACAGATTTGACATCAGCCGGCAAGAAGAAGAGCACGATTTTTTGTACAGTCGGTATGGAATCTCTTACAGCCAGGGCCCGTTTGAGAAGGTTTTCGTTTTGTACAAAGAGAACTTTTGCTTGCGAATTATTGATAATGAAATCAATGTCGTTAGCTGAGGACGTGGGATAGACGGGCACCGAAATCGCGCCATTAGATATGGTGGCGAGGTCGGCTGCGACCCAATAGTGAGTTGTCGAGGAGAAAATAGCCGCTTTTTCGCCAGCTTTCAGTCCTAGAGTCATCAAGCCAAGTGCTATTTGCTGCACCAGCTTGCTGAACTCACGCCAGTTCATGCTGCGATATGGCTCTTTTTTCTCTTTGTACTCAACGCAGTTGAGATGGTCGAGCTGTTTGGCACGAGCAAAGAAGACTGCCGCTATATTGCGATCAGTAATACTATCGGATATCTTCCGATCCACGAGCATGTAAAGCACCTCAGATTCCCAGCAGGCGTTATTATAATAGGTTTTCAGTATGCCAAATGAAGCCTAAATTATCTGAACCTGCCAAAGCCTTCTTTTGGGCCTCGGTTGGGCATTTTTTTCATTTATGGCCGAGCATTATAAGCTGCTAATTTTGTTAAGAGACTGACAATCTTTCTTTCGAGACTTCGTCCATCCAGGTCGTCAGTAGTTCGACGAGTTCGTCAAGAACTGGGTCAAACATTAGGTCGTGCCAGGCTTCTGGGAAGGAGTGCTGACGCTTGCTAGGGGCATTTAGACGATCGAAAATTGCTTGACTGACAACGTTGTTGACGATGGTTTCTTGACCAGAGGTAAACATGTAGGCAGGGCAAGGAATTTTGCGGGGGGAAGACTTGGTTTCTTGGGTGAGCTTTAGTAGCTCGAGCAATGTGCGGGCGGTGAGCACAAATTTGCGATCAGGATCATTGGCTAGCCAATTTCGCACCTGGGGCTCACGAGTAATCTGGTCAGTGGTGTAAGGCAAAGCAATCTCGGTGTCAGGCTGGAGCAGCGCTGTGGCCATCGATTTGACGCGATAGGTCAGTTTGAACATGTCAGGATGGCCATCGAAGCCCGGAGAAAACATGACAAGGCCAGACGGGCTAATTTGACTGAGGGCTTTTAGGGCGACCACGGCTCCCATGCTATTTCCCATGACAAATATTGGTCTGTCGCCAACGGTTTCGCGCAAGTACTCATAGGAATCTTTGAGGTCGTTGAGCCATTGCTGCTTCATCATCAATACTTGGTCAGAGCGCTTGCCAAATCCAACTTGGTCGTAGGCAAGAGCGAAGATTCTCTTCACCTTTAAGCGTCTAGCCAGGGCTTCAAACCAGCCACTATGGGCACCCAGCCCGTGCACGAGCAATACGGCAGCGCGACAATCGGCTGACGAGCCCCAAGTGCGCGCCTTAATCAAATGATTTTCGCCTTGAGTCAGAGGCTGAGATCGTGGGACGATGTCAACGAATGAACAAGTCGGAGTGAGCTTAATATCTTGTGTCATAACTGAGCGATATTATAGCTTCTGATACCACTTAAGATGTCTAGTCTCTCGCTATTCCCTTTTTAGTCAGCGGAAAATCAATGTACGGTAAGGACGGCTCCAGAAGCGATTCTTCATCTTCTCCCTCCCCAGGAGAACTAGATCCTGCTCGTGCTCCCAAAGACGGCAAGGGTGTTCCCTTTGTTGTGATTGGATTGATAGTTTGCACTCTTCTTGCGATTGGTTACATTGTCTTTACGCCGAAAGAAACGCCCCTTGGAAAAGCTGCCAGCATGGTGCGTTCAAGTAAGGCGGCATCGGCAGTACCTCTGCTAGAGGAGTTAGTGCATCAGAATCCTGCTGATGTCAGTGTCTATCCCTGGCTGGCTCAGGCCTATTTGGCTACCGATCGTTTTGCTGAAGGTCGCACTGCTTTAGATACGGCATTTAGGGTGCGCTGCCAAGATGTCAATCTGGCGCCGGTTGTCGATAGCTATTCAACTTTCTATCAAAATCATAATCACTATGAAGAAGCTGAGCGTCTCTATAATTCAGCGCTGCAGGTAGTCAAGCCAGCCGAGCTGGCAAACAGCAGAGCACGCATGTACTTGCGCTGGTCCGAGGCCAATCTAGCTAACGGTGCTATAGATAGCGCGGTCACTCATTTGAGCAAAGCCTGGCAATACGCCGATAGCCTCGATGAGCCCTTGAAGTCGCAAGTTCCTCACCGCCTGGCTGAATGTTATCGACAACTGGCTGCCTTAGCTGAAACACGCGATAAAGACGAGCAACAGGCCGTCGCTATGCTAGAGAAGAGCCTTACAGTAAGTGACGAACCCGGTACACGTATTGCTCTTGGTGCACTTTACAGTAAGCGCAAAGACACTAGTAAAGCGATTGAGAACTACGAAATAGTCTGTAAGCAAGACGCTAACAACCTTGAGGTGCGTCACCGCTTAATTGAGCTTTTGCTAGCGAAAAAAGATCTCGAGCGGGCACAGGAGGCCTTAACTGAGCTGGTCGACAAAGAAAAGAGCTTTGACAATTATGAGCTACTGGCCAGCCTTAACTTGAAATTGCAAAACTATCCAGGAGCTGTGCGCTCACTTGAAGAGGCCGTTTCGCTTAAGCCTGAGGCTTCTATCTCGTTACTAAAGCAGCTTTTGAGCACTCTTAATACCTGGGGTGCAATCTTGGTCAAGGAGAATAAGGCACAAGAGGCTCTGTCGGTAAAAGGCCACGCTGAGCGTGTTTCTGAGCAACTGGCTATGCTTATCAAAGAGCAGAAGAAAGATGAAGTGAAGCCTGAGGCGGCCAAGACTGATAAGTGGAATCCTGGCACTCCGCCGATTTCAGTGATTTCGTCGAGAAACTGGTTGGCTAAAGGAAGCTTGACTCCAGAAGGTGAAATCAAGATCAAAAACATTTCAGGTGAAGCGGTAACTGACCTTACATTGACAGCTGTTTTCTACGATAATACAAAAAGACGTACCAATGGCTCAGTGGGTCTGCCGGTGGCTAACCCATCGTCTATTGCCTTTGCTCCAGGGGCCGAACGGACACTTTATTTTTCCTGTCCTAATATAGTTAAAGATGATCATCAACTGGCCGTTATCATCTATTGGAAAGGAAAACTGCTGCAAGAATTTCCAGTTGTGAAGCAGCACTAAGGGTTGTAGAAAATCGTATAACTGACGTAATGCAAGAAAATTTCAATCCCGAATCAACTAAATCTGAGGCCGATGAGCAAAATCGCCAACCTGCTGCTGCCCTTCCCGAGCAAGCTGTAGAGCCGCCGCCCAGTCCAGTTGTGCCAAGTTGCCGCCATGAGTATGTCCGTATTTTTCAGCGCCGCTTAAAGGGTCTTGATCGCCGTTTGGTTTCGACAAAGGCCTATTTGCCTATTGGTTTCAAAATTGGCGATTTCGGCCATCTTGGTGACAATAGCTATTGCTTCTGCACCAAATGTAGGGCTCGTCTATACCCCAAACGTACCCAAGCCGACAAATTACAGGCCAGACTGGCAGCTGCAGCCGGAAAGCTTAGCGCTGAGCAAGCTGCTTTGGCTGAGCAAGATTTGCTTGATGAAGTTGGGTCAGATTTGATGCAAGAGGTCTTGAATGAATTTTCGGCCGAAAAGCTTTCTGCCGACAAAATTGGAATTGATATACATGTAGAAGAGCTAGAGCCTGAGATGGTAGACGTTCAAGATATCGAGGCCGAAGGGGTTAAACTCTCATCAGATGAGGAGGATGGTTGTGCGTTGTCGGAAGAAGAAAACTAAAGGCTGGCTGCATCTATTAGACCGCCTTATGTTCTTTAGTGCCGTGGTGCCCCCCGGCTATATCATTTATCGATTTGTGCGCTGGTTTGTCAGGCAAGAAGATGGGTTGAGTCGCTCTGAAGACTCTGATGATTCTGAGAGCGCTTTCGACTAAGTCACTGGTTTGGCAAAAGAGCATTAATGACTCGCTATCTATTGAGAGTATTTCGGGCAGCATTGGTCACCTCATTGGGGGTGGGCGGAGGCATTGGTCTCCTGATTATGATTATTGTTTTGACCAACAAAAACGAGCCCAATGCCTTTCATTATGGTCTGATGGCGGGCCTAACCATTGGTGGTATTTTTGCCCTCTTCACCATCGCGGTGCTTCTGCCCCTTGACCTTAGTGCCCACGTCTTTCTTAGTAAAGGTCGTTATCATCAAATTTGGGATCTTGAGCAGACTCGAGAAATAGAAGTGACAGGAACAGGTAAGCAGGTCTTGCACGCTGCCCGGCAAGCACTACTGGTAGTGCCTTATGTAACTCGGGTTTCAGATGATGTTGAGCACATGATTACTCGAGCCGCCAGCGGGCCCAGTTGGCGCTCTGGTGGCGAAGAAATGGAAGTGGAGCTAAATTGTCAGGCCGAGAATCAGTGGCAAGTAAAAATTGTCAGTCGACCACGCTCGAAAAATGTTGTTTTTGACTATGGCAAAAACTTTGAAAATGTTGAGACTTGGCTTGGTCAGTTCGATACTCTTTTGAAAGAGAGCAAAGCTTAAGCCCAAGCTTCCTTCTGTTTTAATTGAAGTAAGCTTAGGCCCAAGTTGTTATGGCTAGTGTTGTTGAGTCTACTGTAGAAGTGATGCAAGTTCGTCGGCATGCTCTTCTTCAACGGCAAGAATATCTTCCAGTAATCTTCTGGTGGTTGAATCGCTACTGCCGATGTGTTCGATCATGCCGCGATATGACTCAATGGCAATTCTTTCGGCCACTAGATCTTCTTTGATCATATCTTTCAAATTAGAGCCGACAATATATTCGGCGTGACTGCGCTCAGTCAACGTGTCAGGGTTGAGGTCTGGCTCACCGCCCAATTGGACGATACGGAGCGCCAGTCTGTCAGCGTGCTCCAGTTCTTCGTTCGAGTGAGCAAGAAACTCTTGGGCAACTGATTCTGAGTTGACGCCGCGGGCCATGTAATAGTGACGGCGATAGCGCATGACGCAGACCAGTTCAGTGGCAAGCGATTCATTGAGCATTTTAATTAGCTTTTTGCGGTCGGCAGCGTAGTCTGCTGTGACAGCGCCATCTTCTACGTGGCGACGAGCCCGCTCTCTGATTTCGCTAACGCTATGTTTAGGCTGGCCAGCTTCTTTCTCTCTCTCTTTGACAGTTCCGCTATGATTTTTGTTATTGCTCTTATCCATTTTCCCAGTCATCGTTGTTTCTCCAGTTCTCTAGGCGCAAGGGCGATCTTGCTGTGCCTGCAGCAGTGAAGACTAACCAAGGGCTGATTAGTTCCACTTTTGCCTTAATGTGGTAACTTGAACCTATGAGCCCTGAGCAAACTCAAATTCAAGCTGCAACCGAAGCGGCAATATTAATGGTGAAACTCTTGCATGCTGGTTTATCGGTGGCTGGATTTTCCCTAGGCGTTGCCATTCTCTTCTTCGGCCGTCCTGGCCTGACTGTGCGCACAGCAATTGTCGCTGGCAGTGCGCTGACCTTGGTTTGCTCAATTTTGCTTGGCGGCGATCTGTTCTCAACGGTGCTTGTAGATGACCGCTTTACTGCTTTGCGTCGCCTTGGCTGGTTTGCTCTTGGTTTACTCTTTGGCGCTGGTCGTGGCGATCGCATTGTCAACTGGATTCGCCCGCCGCAGATTCCAGTTTTCATTAGCGAGCCAATATTTAAAGTTGACGCTGGCGCTGACTTAGGGCCCGGTCATGAGGCCGAAAATAGTGCTGAAAAGCCTGGCTCGGTAATTCAACCTGACAAAAGCGATGCCAATTAGGCTCTCTCGATAGCACTTATAAACATGGCCTTTCGTATTTTCCCCACTGACGTGGGGCGTCTCTGGCAGCAATATATGTATAGCTAGATCTATTTTGGTGCTCAGTGAAAGAAACACTTGCCGAAAAAATAGTGAGTAACATAAATCCTGTGGATTTTGCCCAGGGATTTTATCAGGGTGCCATTGAGAAGCCCGTAAACGGGGTGCGCCAACTGGTGGGCCTGGAAGACAAAGAAAACAAGAAGTCGGCAAAGGAAAGTGAAATCTCCACTCTTGCTACTGAAGCTGGTGTTATAGCCGGGCAAATTGTTGATTTTAGTATTTTGGCTGTGGCCAGCCATGGGGCTCTCAAGCCTTTGATGAAAGAAAGCGTCATAAATATCAATGGCGTGGCTGGCACGGCAAGCAAGATGTTTTTGGCCGGAGCTATTGATGGCGGAGTTTTGACGCCTAGCTCGAGTGATAAGGGCTTATTGCAAGGTCGCTTGGAAGCAGCGCTGGTCTCTGGCTCGACTTTTGCTGTTATGGGTGGAGCTAGCAAGGCTCTAGAGGGTGTGAAACTCTTACCGAAGAACGATTTTCTTGCTAAGAGCTTGAGCAGCGCTCTGGCTGGTAGCGCCGGTGGTGTTACCTCTGCTTATGGCCATGCCTTTACAGAAGAGCATCGTCTAGCATCTAGTTCTGAAGTTCTCAGTAGCGCTGGTCAGTACGCTGCCTTCGGTGCTGGTTTCCATGCCTTTAATGCCGGTGTGCTTAAAGTGGCAAAATTGCCGGCGGTTGAAAGCGCTTATTACCGCACTAAATGGAATATTCAAGAAGGTGCTACCGAAGGTAAACGGCTCTACTTCGCCACTCTTAATGAACTCAACTTGCAGCATCCCATCAAGCGCCTCAATGATTTTGTTAATCCCGTTAAACTGCCAGAACTGCCGAAAGTGGCTCTCACTGCTGATAATAATCCAGTTACAGCTTTTGAAAAGGAATATCCGCAGTACATCCGAAATATCGAGGCTTTAGAGAAGAAGTACGAAGAGTTACCTAGAGCCGAGCACCGGTCCGTCTTTGAACAAATTCGCGAAGAGCAAGCTCAGTTTGCTGAAAAGCTTTTGACAATTTTGCACGGTGGCGCTGGTAAGCCTGGAATCAATTCCTACAGCAACGCTGAGCTGGCACAGGGCCATAGTATTGAACGAGTGGCTGCCATTAGAGAAACTCTTACAGCTTCACTGAAGCGCAATGATTACCGCTCTGCTAGTGCCTTTGAGGAAGGTATGGCTAAACTAGCACCGCGCGATATTTCGGGCGAACACGACACTTTTAGCATTCTTGATGGTTTAGCAAAAGCACGCGAAAGATTTTTCAATTTCGATGAGCGCTCTTTGACTCAGCGACTTTCTCTGCCAGCTGAATACCACTACAAGGCGCGCGCCTATGGCACTCCG
>CALRJJ020000232.1:0-7508 GCA_943367505.1 Flavobacterium psychrophilum
ATGTTAGAGCAATAGTTGGTGCAGTCCTAAGCAATCCGGCCATGAACGGTCATGAACTGGGGCAAAAAATAATTGATTTAGCGGCCCAGGGAGCTAACGGTGGTGCCGCTGCGCCAAGAGAGATTGATCGGGCGGTAGCTGGCACCGACACACTCTCACACTATAATGCGGCAGAAATTAGCCAGTTCAATCAAGAGCTCAACAACCTTGGTGCAGCATTAACTCAGGCCTTCGAAAGTGAGTCGAATAGACAGGCCATTCTTACGGCCATTGGAGAGGCGCCACTAGCCTCACAGGCTGGCGGAGTGCGGATTTCAGGGACACCTAGAGCAGAGCTTCGCGACAGTAAAACCTTTGCCAGCAATATCATAAATGCTATTGAAAACGGCACCCTCAGTGACCCCCAGGGCCAAATCAGGAGTGCCACCGAAGCTCTGCAGGCAAGCCAAAACAGATTGGTGGCCGGCTACCATGGCGAGAAAGCCGGCGGCTACGACCAGCAAGGTGGCTTGAGCATGTTCTTACCCGGCAGAACCTACCTAGATAACCAGGCCCGGGCAGACGAACTTAATCCCGCTCAAGACCTGACAAGCCTAGCCAGCGATGAGCGTTTCAGTAACCTAGAAAATAGAGAGTCTTTGCTTAACCGTCTTGGCTATAACATCGAAGATGTACAGGAAGCGCAAACGAAAATGGGTGGTGATCCCCGCGCGTTAGAGCCAATCAGCCAGGCCAGAGAAGCACTGAGCAACGCCAACACCCAAGCCGAATACACTGCAGCCCTAGGTTTGCTGGGAGAGAGAGCCAGACAATTTCAGCAGTCAGAAGCGGGCCAACGCTTGAATCAAATCTATCTTGAACAAGCAAGAGCCGCTACGACCAAGGCTTTCGCCGAGGAGCTCCCAGCCCAAGACCAGGGTCAGTGGACGACCTTCTTACGAAATCTGCAGGCCTTGGCCCGCTGAGAAAAGAAGAAGAAAAAGAAAAAAAGGCAGCACTACTGATGGTGCATTGAATTTGCTGAATCTTGCGCAGCAGCTAGACGGCTGGCGATGGTGGCAAGCCAGGGATTAGTATTTGAGTTGGCTGCCTGCGCCGAATTCACCGTTCTGGCCCTTTCCAAGAAAAATTTGCAATCAGCCAATTGATGGCGAGCGAGACTAATCAAAGCAGCCTGCACCAATACTTCTTGATTGTACGGTTGGCGCCGAACAGCCAAGCGAATATGATTCTCAGCCGCATCTAATTGACCTAAGGCCAATAGAATTTGTGCTCGAGTCATCAGCAAATAAGTAACATCTTCGCCTTTTGTAAAAGACTGCGGATCAGAAGAGTATTGTTCAATTTCCTTCTCGGCAGAACGGGCATCACCCTGCGCCAACTTCGCCTGAGCAAGAAGACATCGAGCCTTGAAAATATATTCTGGATTTTGATTACTATGTACGCCCTGACTTAATAACAGCCGGGCGTCTTTTTGCGCCTGGCTATAATGACCCAAGGCCAAATCCAATTCAGCTTTTTCCAGTAAGGCCAAGCCGTCATATGGTGCCAATTTTAGAGCATGCTCTAGCAGTCGACTGGCTTCGGCATAGTCGCGACGATAGAGACAGACTCGAACAATATTGAGCCTTGGCTCAACATAATCTAACTTGAGAAAAATCGCTCGCCGCCAATCTCGCACCGCAGTACTAAAATCGGCCTTGCGTTGTTCAGCCAATCTAAATTCGGCCTGCCCCAAGCCATTCCAGCCAGCGGCAAACATCGGCTCTAATTTGACAGACCACTGATAATAATCGCGAGCCACTTCAAAACGGGCTTCAGATGCTGCTTTACCGGCACTATTGAAGCAATAGTAAACCATAGCTCGACGACCAAGAAAGACAACCAGACTAAGCAGAATCACACCAGTAACAAGAATTTTCTGCTTATTTAGCCAGCTATAAGTTTTACGCAAAGGCTTCCAGCCATCTTCTTCAAAGGAGCCATCAGTGCCAGCCGCCGCTACCACAGCATATTCATATGGCAAATTCTCTGGCAATACTTTGGCCGGAAGAGCACCACTTCTTTCAAAGACATCACGCACTAATAGATCAAAAGTTTCTTTGCTAAAGAAAAAAGATGGAATGTAATTTGGGAAAAGCAAACTGGAAAGAATTTTGTTCTTAATTTCAAAATGGAAAAGAATGGTGAGACGCCTGGCAGTGTGTTTAAGGCCAAATAACTTAGTAAAGAAAAAATTGGGTTCTATGGCCACAGCTCGCATAGATGTCCAGGGCACCACCCGGTCGAAGCGCGAGAGTTTGATGCCTTTATCGCTTACCCAGACCCCACGACTGATAAATTTGAGCGACTGTGTAATTGCCAAAAATGCCAAGAACCATATGACAGCAACAATTATCCAATCACCCACCACGCGCAAAACGAGACCGATAACTGAGGTGGCATTCGGTATAAGAGGAATGACATCTGTAATTGCCAGAACAAAGGCAATAAATACAGACGAACCAACCGCCAGTTGTGTCAGCGCTTGAGAATCAAAGGGATAAAGAGTTGGCTTCGTGCTGTCTATGTCAGACCCTGCTTGACTTTGAACGTTGCATGTAACGAATCTAAAAAGTTGGACAAAAACATTAGACCATGACATATTGAACAAGGGTTAATATTAACCGTGACGAATGAATGCGAGGTATGTCCTTTGAAAATCCTGATCATTGAAGACGACGTAAATATCGCGCGTCTCATCGAACTTGAGCTCGGCTATGAAGGTTATCAAGTTTCCGTGGCTCACGATGGCAATCAAGGTCTTGATCTTTTCAAGAAAGACCAGCCTGAACTGGTTCTTTTGGACGTGATGTTGCCTGGTCTCGATGGCATTGAAGTTTGCAAGCGCCTACGTGCCATGTCGAAAGTTCCAGTGATTATGCTTACCGCCAAAGATGGCGTACAAGACCGCGTTAGCGGCCTAGATAGCGGCGCTGATGACTATTTGACCAAGCCTTTTGCCACCGAAGAGCTTCTGGCCAGAATTAGAGCAGTAATGCGCAGAAAGCCTGCAGAAGGCATTCTTACTTACGCCGATCTCTGGATGGACCAGCTCAATCGTGTCGTAAAGAGAGGCGAGCGCCAACTTGATCTAAGAGCTAAAGAGTTCGATCTACTAAGATTGTTTATGCAGTATCCCGAACAAGTTCTCTCCCGCGAGTTCATCTTCGACAAAGTCTGGGGTTACGACTTTATCGGCGAATCTAACGTGATTGAAGTATATATTCGCTACTTGCGTTCAAAACTAGAAGACGCCACCTCTAAACGTCTAATTCAGACTGTTAGAGGCGAAGGTTATGTATTGAGAGAAGAAGAACCTTCCCGCTAACGACCTTTATCCTATTGAAGAGCATCAAAAGAAGAAAGACCGGTCAATTGGCCGGTCTTTCTTCTTTGTCGGGGGATCTAGCAGGAGAAGCAGCAGGAGAAGCAATCAAGTTCCAAAAAGCCGCTCTGGTGGAGCTAGCAACAGCTTTAGCCGGGCTTGTAAATCGGGTGCCAACATCTGCAGGGTCTTAAGGGCGCGGCATCTTATATAAGGATTTTCGTCGTGGGCCAAATCAATCAATATCTGCTCAGGCATGTGGGGGCTCTCCGCCACACCGTAGCGCACGTCAGCACTGTTGTCACAAGCTAACAAAGCCAGAGTTTCAGAAGGAGTATTAGCATTCTCGGCTACGGCTAAACGCACTTCGTAATCACTATCGAAGACCAGCTTTTTAAGAAGCTCGACTGGTGTTCGTGGATTCTCGGCCACCGCACGGCGAATACTTGCCGATTTGTCATCAGCAAGCCTGGCGAGAACCTGCCTGGGGGTATTTGGATTGCCAGCGACGACCCGTCGCACCTGCAGAATTTCAAGATCCGCCTCGCTCTTAGCTTCGGCCTTAAGGTCTTCTGTTGGTGTTTGCTTCTCTTTCCGCATAGACGCTGCTCCGTACTCTTTGACGAACTATCTATATACCCATTGTCAAGCGACCCTAATCGCAACCTCAATCGGTTCAAGCCAAACCTGGCTTAGCTTTCGGCAAAATGGAAAATCGAGGAAAAAATTGCATAGTTTTGTAAACAGCATTTACAGAATCGATTGTGACGGATTAACCAGGAAAATAAGGCTTTCCCCTATCGCACTAGGGGATATGACTTCTTTTGACCGGTTTTCAGGGGGAACTCCCACTGCAGGCGAAAAGAAAGCCACGATATTGCGGGTTCTACGACTTGTAAAAAAACATGTCGTAACGTTATGATAACTAGCATATAGTTTAGGTAACTCTAAGGGAAAGCCCCCCGAAAGATTTACCTCGATGGCGATTCACTGCGCCAACCATTGTAAAGACCAGGTGACACTATGAACACACTTCAAACTCGCTTCAATCCAAGTTTCTCTGCTGCCTCCTCAAACGGCATAGAAGAACTCTTGTCTGTGGCAGAAGACGGCAACTTCGTCTTAAGCCTGCCTACCAATCTTAAAGACTACCAACAAGAACTTGAGCGACTTCTAGGCAAGTGCTTCAGTGGTCGTGCCAAATCAGAGGGAACTCTAGCTCTAGCGCGACAAATGTCTATCAATTGGTGCTTGTCCAAATGCAAACAGACAGGCCAATCAGTCGATCAATGTCTTGATTTTCTTTCCTGATTTTTCAGGCAAAGACAAAACAGCTCTAGAAGAAAAGCTCAGAGATAACTCTGAGCTTTTCCTTTTTGTCTTTTACTCTGGGTGTTAAGCCCTGAACTATTTAGTTTCTGGCTTGCCTTCGGCTTTGCCGTCGTCTTCACCATCATCCCCGTCGTTTGAGCCGTCATTACTAGATTCAATTGCCGCCACCACAGGTGTGACTGAGACAACCATATCGTCTTCGCCCACTTGCTGCATCTTAACGCCTGTGGCCATGCGACCTTGAATACTGATGGCATCAGCTTGCTGGCGAACCACTACACCATTGGCGGTGGCAATAATCATTTCATCGCCAGGTCGTACAACGCGCAAGCTTGCCAGTCTTGAGCTAGCATTTTTGAACTTGGTACCAATCAAGCCGATACCGCCACGACCTTGCTGTCTGAATTCTTCTAATCTGATGCGCTTGCCGAAGCCGTCATTGGTGACAACCAACAAGTAAGTATCATCGAAGGTTTCAAGAGCATCGAAGCCAACAATACGATCGCCTTCACGCAAGGTGATTGCGCGCACGCCGCGAGCCGAGCGACCCAACGGTCTAAGTTCTTCTTCGCTGTAGCGAATGCACATACCATCACCGGTACCGATGATAATATCGCTCTTGCCAGCCGATGGCCGAACCCAACCAAGTTCATCACCCTCATTAAGGGTGATAGCAATAATGCCTGTTTTTCTGATGTTAGCAAATTCAGACATTTGCACTTTCTTGATATAAGCCTGATGGGTGAGCATGATCAAATAGCTATCAGGATCGAAGCTCGAAACAGGAATAACTGTGGTGACTGTCTCTTCAGGACGCAACTGCAGAAGGTTGACCAGAGCCAAACCACGAGCAGTACGACCACCTTCCGGTAGATCCATAACTTCTAATGGGAAGATTTGACCACGGTTAGTGAAGACCAGTAATCTATCGTGCATATTGGCAGCAAAGAAGTGCTGCAAATCGTCTTCATCACGGGTCTTAACCCCAGTAACACCACGAGTATTGCGGCGCTGTCTGCGGAAGCTATCGAGGGAGATACGCTTGATGTAGTCTTGCTTGGTGATGAAGACAGCCATTGGCTCGTTTGGTGTCAGGTCTTTAGCTGATAGTTCACTATCGGAGCCACCACCTTCAATCACTGTGCGACGCGCATCTTTTTGACCAGCAGCATCTTTGTAGTTATCGCGAATTTCGCTTAGTTCTTGCTTGATGATTTCATCGATACGCTTGCGATTAGCAAGAATATCTCGGTAGTCAGCAATTTTTGCCAGGGTTTCAGCCTGTTCTTTTTCAACTTTCGCTTGTTCCAATCCTGTCAGGCGGCGCAGTTGCATTTCGAGAATGGCATTGGCTTGCAGCTCAGTCAAAGCGAACTTGGACATCAACTCGCCGCGGGCATTCTCAGTTGAATCAGACTTACGAATCAGACGAATGACTTCATCGATGTTGTTGATTGCTTTGAGTAAGCCTTCAAGGATGTGAGCGCGATCTTCAGCTTTGCGCAAGAAGTAGCGGGTGCGTCTGGTGATTACATCAACGCGGTGCTCGATGAACTCTTGAATCATCGCAGCTAACTCTAAAGTGACCGGTTTGCCCTTCACCAAAGCCAGTGTGTTTACGGGGAAGGAACCTTGCAACTGAGTGTATTTATAGACATTGTTGAGCACAACTTGAGCGTTTGCATCACGCTTCAGTTCGATAACAACACGCATACCAGATCTGTCAGTTTCATCGTTAACATCTGAAATACCGGTTAATTTCTCATCGCGCACAAGTTCAGCCACGCGCTTAGTGAAAGCTTCTGGTCCAACCATATAAGGAAGCGCTGTGATGACAATGCCCATTTTCGACTGACGGCCACCAGAGCCTGGAATTTGCTCAATAGTGGCAGTGCCGCGGGTAGGTATTGAGCCGCGACCGGTGGTGAAGGCTTCAACGATTCCATCAGTGCCAAGAATTGAACCACCGCCTGGGAAATCTGGCCCCTTGATCCACTCCATCAATTCACGAGAAGTAAGCTCTGGATTGTCAATCTTAGCGATAGTACCGTTTACAACTTCAGTCAAATTGTGAGGGGGAATGTTGGTGGCCATGCCCACGGCAATACCAGAAGAACCATTGAGCAGAAGAATTGGCACACGAGATGGCAACACCGATGGCTCTTTCAACGATTCGTCGAAGTTTGGTCGCATATCGACAGTTTCAGCGTCGATATCTTCCAGGGTTTCCATGGCAAGAGGAGCCAATTTACACTCGGTATAACGCATGGCTGCCGGTGGGTTATCGAGGTCACCAAAGTTTCCGTGACCATTAACCAAAACATATCTACTGGCCGAAGGCTGAGCCATCCGTACTAGAGCTTCATAGATAGAAGAGTCGCCGTGGGGGTGATATTTACCCATAACGTCGCCGACCACACGGGCCGACTTCTTGAACTTTTCATTGGGCGCGAGGTTTAGTTCGTGCATGCCGAAAATAATGCGGCGGTGAACTGGCTTCAGACCGTCTCTAACATCAGGAATAGCGCGACTGACAATAACTGACATGGCATAGTCGATGAAAGACTTTTTCATCTCGTCGCGCAACTCGACCGAGACTATTCGCTGACCACTATTACCAGAACCGCCCGCATTGCCTGTTGAATCAACCACCACGAACTACCTCTTAGCGAAAACAGAATCCTTGAAACATGAACATAAGACTGAAAATTACCCGAGTTAGGCGCTAGAAAGTTACCAACTAATCGGTCACTTCAGCACTCGGCTATAAATTTGACAAGGCCTAATTATAACACTGCCCAAGCTCGCT
>CALRJJ020000233.1:0-7505 GCA_943367505.1 Flavobacterium psychrophilum
TGCGATTTGCTCATTCCAGCAGCCCTGGGCGGCCAAATCACTGAAGAAAACGCCAACAAACTCAATTGCAAAATTGTAGTTGAAGGCGCTAATGGACCAACTACCCCAGAAGCTGACTTGATGCTTCATGAGCGCGGCATTATTGTCATTCCTGACATTCTTGCCAACGCCGGCGGCGTTACCGTTAGCTACTTTGAATGGGTACAAGGAATGATGCACCTGTTCTGGAGCGAAGATGAAGTCAATCAGCGTCTAGAACAAATCATGGGCAGAGCTTGCGATCAAGTTTTGGAACTAGCAACCAAGAGCAAATTGAGTGTAAGAATGGCAGCTTTGCGTATCGGAGTTTCACGAATTGCCGAGGCGAAGCGGTTGCGCGGACTTTATCCATAAAGCTAAGCCACTTGCGACTGATAAAGGCACTGGTCATAATAAGGCCAGTGCCTCTTTTTTTCTTGTTTTCTGATTTGGTAAGGGCAATATGTGGCACAGATAAGATAAGAGGCCTATCGATTTGGCCGTTTATAAGTCTATTGGTAATCACATGTTCTCATCGCGTTCTCAGGCCGGGAAACAAAATACACCAGCACCGCGAAATTTTCGCCTGCCTAAGCAATCGGTTGTACCTAACTACACCGATATTCAGTTCTTGGCACAAGAAGCTAACAAGCAACAAGGTAGGCAGGTTGAGCTGCCCTTTTCTGTAACTGAAGGTTCGCAAGAATTTGTCGTCACAGTGAAAGTCGATCCCGGCATCTCTTTAGATCCGATCTGGACTTTAACAGCCGTCACGTCCCAAGGGCACCAGCAAATTTTCGCTCATCCAGAGCCAGATTTGAGCATGGTTACCAATCTTGTGATGAGCGGTTGTGGCTGCGACCTATTTGCCGATAACCTGGCCACAGAACAAATGATGGGGCGCGATACTTTATCTAATCTCAACCCTATTGGCACGCAGTCACAAGAAGTTCCGACAGTAGCAAGCGGCAACCAGAGCCACTCCCAAGAAAACGAAGTGGTTTTTGATGCACCAAAGCCAGGAGTTAAAGCCACTCTTGAAGGCGATCTGACAAAGATGCAAGCGCCTAACTTATTGCAGTCATTAGCCATGGCAAAAATGACCGGGCGACTGGATGTAAAAGACAAGCAAGAATCGGCCCGCGTTTATTTCATAGACGGTGCAGCCGTTCACGCCGAGATGAAAGAAGCTGTGGGCGACACTGTGCTAATCGAGCTAGTCACCTGGACAGCCGGAGAGTTCAGATTTTGGCCTGATGAAAAGAGTGCACACAACACTATCAAAAGAAGACTAGACGCCATGCTTATGGAGGGCGTAACACTTCTTGACCAGAGCCAATACCTAGATTCAGCTGGCCTCAAGCTTGAATCTTGCCTGGTCAAACGCAATGCCATTATTTCAGAGCAAGAATTTACCGCTCGGCTGCAAAAAGGCGCACCAATAGCCCTACAACCACAAATAGATTTTTATGAACTGATCGACAACCATAGTCAATTCTTTGATATTTTGGCTAAACGCCCAATGCGCAAGCCAGAGTATGTACCAATTCTCTTCAACTTAATCAGTTGCGGCCTAGTTCAAGTAACCGATCAACAGGCACGCTCGGCCGGTCGAGGCCTCGGTATTGACGAAGGCACACTGCAAAGCGTCAATAAATCTCTTATTCGACAAGAAACCGATATTCTCACTTATCCTGCTTTTCTCTACTTCCTACAGCAAGAGTATCTGCGCTACGAGTATTTCAACTTCCCCTTCTCGCTTGTTGTCTTTAGTCTTGGTCACAGAAAGGGCGGAGCGACAGGACCGGTTGAAGCATTGCAAACGCTGGCAGTAAAAAGAGCGATGCAGCGCATCAGCCTGGTCAAGCGTCCTATCGATATGCTCGGCCACTACGAAACTTTCGACTTCGGCTTGATTCTGCCAAACTCCAATGCCAAAGCCGCAGGAGCGCTAGCTCACCGCATTGTTGATGTCTTGAGAGAAGCCCCTCTTACAGCTGATATGGACCCTAAAGGAATGGTGTTCGCCTTCGGTGTAGCCGGGGTTCCGGAAGATAGCCAAGAACTCGACAAACTACTCAGCTCAGCCAAAGGCGCTCGAGACATGTCGAAGACCACCCAACGTATTGTTCTTGCCCGGGATGTCTCAAACAGCTAAGTCAGGCTCAGGGCAATCTTAAGCACGTAACAAAGTTAGATTAGATCTGGGGCAAATCGCTTGACATCAGGTTATGCTCCGCTAATATAGAGTTCTCGCTCGTCTTTAGCGGGTCTTTCTTTTTTTACATAGCAACTAGTAGAAACTTCTGGCAGGTGACTGAATGCGGCACTTCGGTGATTCCGCACAACCTAATAGCACTGGCTTGGCCACCGCAGACACACAGCAGACAGCTGTGACAAAGAGCGAGGCCGGTGGCAATCTTGCGCGCTTCATTCATGACCAGTTTAGCCCAGCTAATCGCTATGACCTCACCGCCCCATCGCCTTATGAAGCAGCCAATTCTAAAAATGGCACAGCCAATGAAATGAGCAGTGCCCTCGGCAATGCTTTAAGCAATGGTTGGGGTGCGGGTGAGCGAGCCCGGCAAAAGAGCCAAGAAGCCAAAGATGCAGCCGTACTACCAGCTCTATCTTTTAGCCCAGGTCAGCGGCCAGAGCAGCTTCCGGCGCAATGGGCCGCCAACGACAAATATAGTAACGAGCAGCAGAAATTCGTCATTCCCAACCTGGGCAATAGCTTTAGCCCGGCGCCGGACAAAAATGCTTTTCTAAATGCTGCCAGCGCACAAAATAAAGAAGCATTCGCGGCATCAGTTATTGAAGATTTTCGCAGCCCATTTGAGAGCATGCGTTCACAACTAGCGATAAGCGACCAGACAAAAGAAATAAAAATAGCAGCACGCGATGTCGCCTTTGAAGCAGCGAACTGCTACCAAACGATTCAGATCAATCCGCAAGAAGGTTCAACAAAAACAATTACAACTCTAAGTGATTTGTCTTCTTCACGAATACACATCAAATCACAAGACGGCTCATCGACAACTTATACGGACCGTCTTGGACGACCAATTAGCGAAAGCCGCTACGACGTCAGCGGCAAACTAATTAGTGAAACCACATCTCAATTCGACAATGGTGCCAACGCCGCCATCCCCTCAAAAAAAGTAATTAGAACTGCCAATGAAACAACAGAAATCATCTTAGACAGTAGAGGTCTTGTTCTAGCAAAGACTACCTTGCCTTATTCTGACTTGAATAATGCCTGAAGATTTCAGTACAGCAATTAACGGCATCACTATTTCTCTGCACCAGGGTGACATCACCCGAGAAAATACCGCGGCCATAGTCAATGCGGCCAACTCATCTCTTATGGGCGGAGGTGGCGTCGACGGAGCGATTCACCGGGCAGCTGGGCCAGCACTTCTAGAAGAGTGCAAACAAATCAAAGCGATACAAGGGCCGTGCTCACCTGGCAATGCTGTCATTACTGGTGGTGGCAAACTAAAAGCACAATATGTTATTCATACAGTGGGACCGATCTGGCGCGGCGGAGTCACCAACGAGAACCAAATTCTCAGCAATGCTTATAAGAACTCGCTCCAACTTGCCGTTGAGAATCAAGTTGCCTCCATAGCCTTTCCCTCAATCAGTACTGGTGCTTACGGCTACCCACTTGCCGAAGCCGCTGCAGTAGCCATGACCACGGTAAAAGACTTTATCATTCAAATAGATCAAGACGCTGAATTAAAACATGTGCGCTTTGTCTTGTTTGATGCCTTCACTTATCAAGCCTATCAAGAAGCTCTAGTCAAACTCTAGTGTAGTTAGGCAAAAGACAGTCTAGCTATTCGTCAAAACCACGTTTGAAATCACGCTTACCACCGCGTTGCTGCTTATCGCGCTTGCTACCTTTTCTATAGCCATCGCCATCATCACCCCAATCATCATCCTCGACAACAGGGCGACGATTCTGCTTATTCTTTCCAGCTTTGCGACCACCACCATCACCGTTGCCAACCCCTTCAGCAACATAAACCTGTGGTTCATGTGTAACTGGTGGCTCGCTGCTAGTTTCACTGCGTGTCAATACTTCTGGTGCAGTGACAATTTCAGGCTGAGCAATAACATCGGGTTGAGCGGCGCCCTCTGGCTTGACCACAGCATCTGGCTTGACTACACCATCTGGCTTGACTACACCATCTGGCTGCACTAAGCCTTGCTCAACAAGACGAGCAGTGAAGTCTTCAGGCACAGGCTGCTTAAGAAGATCGGCTAAGCCCTGTGAAATAGAGGCATCAGTAGGCGGTTCCAAAACGACGGGAGCTTCCTGCAGCGGCTTAACTACTTCAGCAATTGGTTCGGCTACTGGTTCTAAAACAGGCTTAGCAACTGGCTCAGCTGCTTGGTCCACGACTTGGTCAACCGGCTTATCGGCAGCCTTAGGCCTAAAGTTATTCACTTCAGCGCCACGCAAAGGTTGCTCTACCCGAGGTCTTTCTTGAGGAGAGTCGCCGCCACGATTGCTGCGGAAGTTACCACGGGCACCACCTGGTCCGTTGCGGTCAAAGCCACGGCCAGCAGCGGCACCAAATCCGCCGGGAGTGGCAGGACGAGGATCGCGAATGTTCCCAGAAATTATATCTGAAACTATTTGCTGCGCTCTTTGCCATCCTGGCTCGCCTTGCGGAATCAAGCGATTGACGATGGAAAGCGCGAAGGCCTCATTAGTCTCACGAGCAGAGTCGTGATAAGTGGCATCTTGGCCTTTCTCTCTTGCTTTGTTGGCATTCTGATTTGATTTATTACCAAACTGAACAGCGTCAAGAAGGCCTCTTACATCATCAAGAGAACCGGTGCGAGGCACCACTAAATTAAGGAGCTCAGTATATTCAGGAGCCGATGTAGTTGGATCTAATTTAGAGAGAATGTTCTTCACGGCAAAATGATTCTGAGTGCCCAAATCTAGCAGTCTGTTGACCAACTGCGGATTGGCTGCGGTACCTTGCATATCGATGGCAAGATCAAGAACATTGAGACGATCAGAAAGCTGATTGTTTACTGGCCGTGGCGGGCGATACTTTGGACTCTGCATTTCGACCTTGCGACTGGTCTCAAGCCAGTTGGCAAGGTTTTGATCGAAACCAGCTGGATACTCATAGAGACCACTGCCATCGGTGGCTAAAGTTGAATAGCGTTCACGCAAACTTCTTAGATATGTACTTGGCAATGCTTCTTTCAGCACAGCCAAGTTATCAACCGGATTGCCAGCGGTTTCAGGATTCATATCATTGCGAGTTTGCAAACGATCACGAACATATTGCAGGCGATGTCCAATGAAACCCATCTCCGCATCTGAAATCGGAGCCGCTGTAGTTTTTTCAGGAGCAGAAAGGAATTTGCGAATAGTTGGAATATCGAGCTTGGCATGATCCGGGTCACTGAGAGCGTCACGTACTTCCGCACGATTAAGTACCCGCCCGTTACCAATATGCATGAGAGCCAGATTGTTGACATCAGGGTGCATGCCTGGCTGGTTGGCGGGCTGATAGGCATGAGTCAACCAATCAGCAAAATCAGCATCACTCATCTTACCGATGAACTCACTGAGAATGGTGCCTTTTACAAGCTTGGTATTGCCCTCTGCTTGCTGGAATTCTTTAATCAAAGTTTCAGGGCTGATTACAGCGCGACCACCTTGATGGGTAATAGCAGCATCTGGGTTTTGGGCAATACGCTCAGCTTGTAGGCGGGCTGCTTCCTGTCGATCACCAGCAGCTTGGTCGGCACTATATTCGGGCTTCTGCGCCTGAGCAAGGGCCTCCGGTTGTGCTCTTACTGTAGGCTCAACCGGCTGAGTAGTCTCAGCAGCGACCTCAACCCCATCAAGAGAACGGCGACCAGTAGCAGCTTCAAGCTGTTCTAATAAATTAGGCGATGTAACGCTGCGCTCAGGGAATTTACCGAGAATATCGGTATGCAATACTGCATCAATTACTGCGGCATGAACACCAACTCTAGTCTGGTTACCATAAGCTTCCATTAGCTTGGTGAAGCCAGGATTGTCATTGACCCATTGTCTAGCACTCTCTCTAAACTGCAAATGCTCGGCAGCGCTGGTCACAGGCATTTTCATCAAGGCAGCGAAAGATTGTTTTACCTCTTGCGGTACAGGATCGGTGTAGCGATCGACCTTATTAATAACTCGCGCCAGTCCACCAGAACCAGCATAAGCTTCTTGGACAATTTGATTAACTTCGCGATCACCAGCCAACTCAGTAACCATGCGCAACGGCACTTCAGCACCGCGTCCTTGCCCATAGGCATAGTCGAGCAGCTTATAGACATCCAATGGGCTAGCATTGGCTTTTGCAGCAGCCTCAGCCAGCTGAACACCTTCCTTAAGAGTAGCGATACTCTCAGGAGAACTTCTAAAGGCCTCCTTGATCAATTTCTCCATAGGCACATTGCCTAAATCTTTGGCCTGTTCTGCCACTTTGGCCATGGCAACACTGGCCGAGCGCCCATCTCCAGCAGCATGCTCAAAGAATGCCACGACATCATCAGTAGTGGCGCGGTAATCGACAGCTTTGCTGGCAAGGGCCACGCTCTGCTCAAAACTGGCTTTCATAGCCTCGCTCACCTGATGGGTGCGCGTATTAGAAAAACCATCAGGGCTCTGATCGAGCTCACTGAGCTTAACTTCGGCTACGGGTTCAGCAACAGGCACGGCATCTTTGGGCACCGTCGGTTGAGAAGCAGCATCGGTTTTAACTGGCTCTGTGGCAGCTTCAACCTTAGGTGGCGGCACTTCCTCGCCGGCAAAAGCCCGACTGTTACGCCCAGGAGTCAGTGAAGTCGTCTCTGTATGGGCACCTACGTTAGGCCTGGCGGCAAGATGCAAAGCCGTAGCACCGGTGCCACCAGCCGCACCATCAGTGATGGCCTGCAAGGCACCTCGTTTAAGGATGCGAGCAATGTCATAACCACCAGCAAAATCTTCTGAGTCTTTCTGGCGCATAAATTCGTTGGTAGCGCCAGAGCTGAAGCCAAAGGTAGCGCCCATACCAGCATTAGAAACTAGCTTGCTTTCACTGACAAACTTACCGACTTTTGAAGAGGCCAAAGATTCTGCAACAGCCGAGCCTTCAAACAGCCTCATCCCCACCTTACTCATTCCAGAGAAGGCGCCATGGGCTCCCATGAAGAGACTGGCATCCATCACCATTGCTTTACCATCAATAGCGGTGCTAAATGTCTTGCCAACACCGGCAGTAAAACTTTCGCCTGTTAGCTTGCCTTGTTCGTTCAAGTAAGTAGAACTGGTCAAACCACTCTCATAAATACGGGAGGAAGCACCTAAGGCCATACCTTTGAGACCGACACCCATGTATTTAGCAGTCACTGAAGCAGCTTCTGCTGGCGCCAGGGTGAAGCTCTTGGCACCGACATAATCAAATGTCTTCTTCAGAGCAAAACCTTTAAGGCCG
>CALRJJ020000234.1:0-7503 GCA_943367505.1 Flavobacterium psychrophilum
GACCCCGACTTTGTCAAAATCGTCGACTTTGGCATCGCCAAACTACTCACCCCTACAGAAGGGGAGACTGATAATTTAACTAGAACCGGAGAAGTCTTCGGCAGCCCGCCTTATATGAGCCCCGAACAGTGTCGCGCCTTAAAAGTAGACGCTCGCTCTGACATCTATGCTCTTGGCTGTGTCATGTATCGCACGGTTTCTGGCAAACAGCCAATCACAGGCCATGACTTAATAGAATATCTCTACAAGCACGTCAACGAAACGCCAGCAGCTTTTAACATCGTCTGCCCCGAACTAAATATTCCCGCCGATCTTGAAGCAATAATTTTCAAGGCTATGGCCAAGCAACCCGACGATCGCTACCAGTCTATGGGCGAACTGAGAGAGGCTCTCGATCATGTCTATCAGGGAATTCCTGGTGATTCACTAACAAGAACAGACATTCCGCGACTAGAGATTCCCGTTGTTGAAAACAACGAATCTAGCCAAGAAAAAATTGTGACTGCTCCAGTCAACGCCGCGCCAGAAAGCCCTGCTAAAGAAGCTGTTAGCAGCAGCGTAAGCAGCAGTGCCAGCAGCAATGTCAGCGCCCCGCCAGTAGCAAACGGTATTTTAGCTAATAAGAAAATGCTGCTCATTGCCGTTGGAGCAGTGGCACTAATTGGCATTTCATTTGCTCTCAATCAAAATTTTGGTGGCAGCAAGGGTGAGAAAGAAATTGAGCAGCTGCAGCTTGACGCACAAACAGATTACAACAAGGGAGCCTACGCCCTAGCAAAACAAAAAATTAGAACTGCTATTAAGATGGCAGAGAAAACCAATTCGCCGAAAAACGCTGGCAATCGTTATTTGCTCGGCATGATTCAATATGCCCAAGGCGAATATGACGATGCTCAAGCCAACTTAGAAACAGCCAAGTCTTTATATGCAGCCAATGGTAATGATCCCCTACGTATTGCCGAATGTGAGGCTTTCATTGGCCGAGCTGAAACTGCCGTAGGTCAATATGCTGAAGCAGAAAAAGACTTGAAACATTCACTTGAGTTGCGCACAAAATCTGGTGGCAGCAATAGTTATGCTATGGCAGATTCGCTGACTGGCCTTGGATATCTTTATATGCGCCAGGGCAAGATTCAAGACGCCATCAAAGTACTGAAGAACGCCCTTGATCTAACTGAAAAAGAACGCGGGGCTGATAGCCAGAGCACAGCCAGCGCCTTGAACGATCTTGGTCAAGCTTACCAACTTGCATCTAATTTCAAAGCCGCTGAACCGCTGTACAAGCGTGCTTTAGCCATTCGCAAAAATAAACTTGATGGCAATAGCCCCTTTGTTGCTGATAGCTATAACTGTTTAGGCGCACTCTATGCTTCTACCGGTCGCCTAGCTGAAGCCAAACTTTATTATGAACAGGCTCTAGCTATTCAGCAGAGAACACTATTAGCTTCAGATCCAAGACTGGCCCAAACCAGACAGCAATACGCCGATGTGATCTTGAAGATGCATCATCGCTAAACTAGCTTACATGCACTTCCGGCCTGACTTCTGGGTCTGGTACAGCTGAACGCAAAATTTCTCTTGTGATTGGTGCCGTTTCGCCTTCACCAAAGAAAATATACTTGAACACATAACCAAGAGGGTGTCCCTCGGTCCAGCCCATATATACCTTTGGGACTTTTCCAGTCAAGTCGCGCATCTTCAATAAAATTGCCGCCACTGCATTAGGAATTGCCGGACTAGTGCAACGCAAAATTTTGTAGGCTCCAACCCGCTCACCACGCACCCTAAGGTGATCTTCTACAAAATCGGAAGCATCACCCAAGTCGACTTCAAGAAAAATGAAATTGCCTTCGTTAGCTTGAATGCTATGGTTGCGCCGCGCCTGTTTTTCTTTTGCTTGGTACTGCTGCAGCCGCTCTTGCTCACTGGTACATTTATCTGGGCGATTAGAAAGAACTAAAATATCGCCCCAGAGTTCATGTGTCACTTCATCAATTAACTTCAAGGCCTCCTGATCAAACTCTACTTCTGTCACTCTAAGCTCGGTTGAGCGGATCATTCTTGAGACCAAAGAAGTAAACAGAATCAAGCCAATGAAGAACATAGAAATATGAAGACCTTCGGGCCTTTCAATCATATTCAAAACAGAGGTATAGATAAAGACAAAGAAGACGAAAGTAAAATAGCAGCGCTTAGCGATTGATTCGCGCCAGGTGCAAAGCATAACGGCGAAAGCGGCCGAAGTAAAAAGCACTAAGAGACCGGTGGCAAAAGCTCCCGCCTGGGCGTCCACATCGGCTTTAAAAATGAGAGTGACCACAACATTGATTACGGTGAAAACAATCACCAATGGCCTTATGGCAGTTGCCCAATCAGGCGCCATACCATAGCGCGGTAGGTAACGTGGTATCAAACTAAGTAGCGCAGCCAGAGCTGAAGCCCCTGCAAACCAGAGCATTAGAATAGTGCTGAAGTCATAAACTGAGCCAAAAATATCACCCATATATTTATGAGCGAGGTAGGCCAAAGCTCTACCATTGGCTGCTCCACCTGGTTGAAAGAGTTCGGCCGGTATCAAAACAGTTGTGACAAAAGCACTGCAGACAAGAAGAACAGTCATGATCAAAGCAGAAACAATTAAGAGCTTTCCTGTGTTGTTGATTCTACCCATGGGTTGAGCGGCCTCATCAGACTCACTGCCCTTCACCAGTGGCATCACCGCCACCCCAGTTTCAAAGCCAGACAAACCTAAGGCAAGCTGCGGAAAGACAACTAAAGATAGACCCAAAATGTTGAGAGGAGAATGATAAACCTGAGACAACTTTTGCCACCAATTTTCGGCCAATTCTGGATGCTGCAATAGTTGAGAAATGCATGGCACAAGCAAAATGGTATTAAGCAACAAATATGAAGTGACGAGGGCAACAGCTACACCAATGGCTTCAGAAAAGCCATTTAAGAAGAGAGCACCAAGAAAGAAGAGTAGAACCAGGGTGACACCAATTTTGCTTTGCATAAACGGCAAATATTGGTTGTTATGAATAAATGGGTTCTCAATTAAGTGAGTGGTCGCATCGGCGGCACAAAGAGTCATAGTAATAACAAAATCGGTAGCAGCAAAGCCAAGCAGAACAAGCACTAAAGTCTTGCCCTGCCAGCCAGGAAGGAGCCGCTCGAGCATAGCCACACTGCCCTGACCGTGGGGGCTCTCTTTGGCCACCCGCATATAAACAGGCACAGCCCCAAATAAGGTGACAAGCACAAGAACCAGGGTGGCAAAAGGCGAAAGTATGCCTGCAGCAATAAATGCAATACCAGGCTGAAAACCAATCGTAGAAAAATAATCGAGGCCGGTCAAGCACATCACTTTAAACCAGTGGCTCTGACTTGGTTCCACTTTCTTTTCTTTGACAGCACCGGCAAAGAGCCACTTTTGTAGTTTATTCATTTCTTTCATATTAAAATAGGCCATCGACTCTAAATGAATAGCCAGCGCCAACAAAGGCTGATGGTGCATTTTGATTGAGGCCAAAGCCGCAGTGAGTATCAATCTGTTGATGACGAGTTAACTTGTACATAGCACCTAAGTGAATGAGATTAATGGGATAGTTATTAGAAGTAAAATAACCGCCGTATTCAAGAAAAGTGCAGGCTTTAGTACCGAGACTTCTTGAGATTAAAACATCTGGTTGCCATTGCACCGAGCGGCCATGGTCAATTAGAAGCAGAGACTGCATGCCACCAATGCACCATTTATTATTGATGGTATAGGTATAGGGCAGGCGCAAAATTCCCGATGTACCACCTAGACTAAGACTCCTAGCTCCTGTCGGCGCTGTAACAGAGGCGATGATTGCTGCTTTAAACTTACCTGGTGTAGGCAATTGCTGCTTAATGCCTATTTCTGAAAGATCTGTCACAGCAGATGAGAACTCACCACCAGATTTACTGAGCACATAGTTAGGAACAAAGACCTGAAATTCAGTAAAGCGAGCCAGACCAATGCGCACCTGAGTTTCTGGCAAATCAAAGCCCAATCGGCCTCTTCTCAAACCAGAATCGAGACAACCATTTTCAAGTTGCAAACTCCCTTTGGGCAGCACAATCGGCGAGAACATAAAGCTCGGCCGATTGGTATCAATGTCGTCAGCGGGATCGGCAGCCTGAGCACTTGTCCTGTTGAGAAAAAGGACACAGGAGATGGCAGCTAAAACTTCTAGCCACAACCGTAAAAATAAAGTTCGTTCTCTTCTCACCTAGCAATAATATCAAATACCTGATTCGTAGAGGCATTATTGATACTTTCTTGACGCCCAGCAAGCACTCAAATAGGGTTCCCTTTGGTCTCTTTGAGTGGGTCAATTCTTGGTTTGCGGAATGAAGTGGTGAATTTCTGCGAACGATTGAGTTGCAAAATATCATTGACCGTGCTTTCGATGGTGGCACATATGGTATCAAGCGGCAAGTCATCGCCATCCTTACCAAATGGTTCCTCAATGTCTTCAGCAATTAACTCTAGGCCAATGAGAAAGTACGAGCCGATTAGAATCAGTGGCAGACTCATCCAGTAATTGAACTCGGGCTCAATATACCAGGGCAGAGCTAACAAATTGAGGGCAATACCTTGACGCATAAAGGCCCGATAAGAAAGAGCCAGTGGGCTGTTTCTTATGCGCTCGCAGGCGCCACATATATCCATGAACGAACGCAAATGGGCATCAAGCTGCAGCATGACAAAGCCGTCAAAAAGATCGTCTTTTTTCCACTCTAAAACCTTCTCATACATTTTACCGGCCAGATGGACTGGGGCGTTAATCTTCACCCCTTCAGGAATGTCACCCAAGCCGGGCAAACTGCGACTCGCCTGAGAATCACGCAAATGATGTTTCAAAGCATAGGCGAAAGAAACGACAAGTTCGCCCAGCTCAGCTTTATCGCCAGGACTAGTGGCGACGTAGGTGCGAACTTTCAAGCAAAGGTTGCGCGAATCGTTGACCAATTGGCCCCAGAGCTTACGACCTTCCCACCAACGTTCGTAGGCAGTGTTGGTGCGAAAAACCAGAAGCAAGCCAAGAATGACGCTGGTGTAGCCAGCAGCACCGGCTTCTTTAAAAAGATGATTGGAAAAGTTCTGCGTGACAACAATATCAACAACAAAAGAATAGACCGCCATAAAGGTCAAGTAGAGCCATACCCGCTTAAATACAGGAATTCTATGGAAGCGAGTAAAGGGGTAAATCCAAAAGGCAAATGCTTTATAAATGGGCCCTTTAGACGTAGTGGCAGGAGGGGTAATGGCTGGCAAACCTACATACGAACTGCCGCCACGACTGGAGGCATAGTTTTGCGGTTCGTTCTGTCCGTTTGGATCTGAAGGCATGGCACGTTATGGTCGGAGGTAACTAAGAGGACAATATTAATGCACTCAGCTCAGTTAGTACAAGGCGCTTTTGCGTTAGCATTAGGCCGGATATTGAAAGGCAGGTCAACTCGAACTGCTCAGATTAAGATGGAGAACATTGCTAAAGTGAAGCAGACCAGTCCTGGCCAGTCTTACAAGCAAATTGCCGAGGCCTTGAGCCAACTTGAAGAAGTAGCGAGCGGACGCCACCCCCTGGCATTAAGTGACCAAAAATGGCTATCAGACCTTGGCAAGAGTTTAGCTATAGAAACTTTACCGATTGACCTGGAAGGGCAAATAGTCGATTTGCTCAAAGCTGAAAGTTTGCTCAACTGGCAAGCGTCCGCGAAAGCCGAAAATAAGAAGCCACTGCTTAAAATTCTGCAAAAGTTCAAGACCAGCCTCAAAGCCATGCTCTGCGCCACAACCCATCAACCGGCGTATCTAGCTGAAGATTCCCACAATTTGCCTGTTCACAATCGTGAAGTGGCTAACTACCTAAAGTCGAGCTATTCACCAGAAAGCTTTACTGCTCTCTTCGATTTTTGTCAGGCCAGACAAGTTTTTGCATTATCTGTCAATGACCAAAATGGCCTTGTGCGCACAGCTGAAGCCGAAGAAAACTGGGACATGAGCGGACGCCAGTGGGTGACAGATACCGTACGTTGCGGCGACATGGAACGCACTCTTAAACCTTTAGCCTGGCGCAAAGCAATGCTGACACTGTGTCGCTTTTATGGCCAGAGCGAAGAAGTCGAAGCCATAGAAAAATCAATTGCCAACCCTGAGTTCTATCGCTCCGGCGGACTACTTGATGGAGTGGCTCACATTTTCCTACCGGAGACACTGAAGCGCGATGCCACCTGGTTTAACAACAAGCGGCTTGAATCCCACGGTTTAGCACTGAAAGCCATTTGCGACACTGTAATAGCTTCAAGCAATGGCGAAGATTACGGCTTTAGTGATGAAGAAATTTCCACTAACAGTGAACTGATAGCAACAACTATTGTCATGGTGGCATCCTACTTAAAAGCAATAAACACTAACGAGGCTGGAGAATTCGACTTCAATGCACCGTCGGCTGGTCCCTGGGAAGAGATACCATTTCCCCTCGGCTTGACCTGGGATACTGAAGCAATCCGCAGTGGCTTTGAAAGTCTACAGACATTAATGGCGCTGTCTAATACAAAAGTTGATGCCATATTAAGCAAGATCAGCCAAAACAAGCATGGTGACTGGCTCTATCCTCAGAGTCAAAGAAATACACTAACAGAGTTGATCAAGGCCGCCCGAACAAAAATTTTAGAGCGCCTTTTTGCCTCAGCGCAGCCAGTAGAAAATCCGCACCGGCCAAGCGATTGTTCTCTAGCATTCATCACCACATCCACAATAAAAATGCACGATCATCCCATCGAAGATGTGCGCCTGCAATATCGCCTCTTAAACGCAATAGAACAATTGCTAGTGCGTGATCACGGCATTGTGCGCTACGCTCCCTTCAACCTCCCCCTCGCCAACGGGCAGTCGGAGATGGTTTTCGATAGTTATTTAGCTGACAACTACTGGCTTTTACCAGAGCTAAGAGCAAAAATCTCGGGGCACCGGTCTCATTTGAAAGACTACGGTTCAAGTGATTGCAGCACTAACGAAGAGTATCTAGCTCGGGTAAAACAAGCCAGACCAGGCAGTGAAGCGCAATGGTGCTTCGTTTCAGTGTTGGCAGAAGGATATTGCCGTCAAGTTGAGAAGCTAATCAACATGAAAGGCTCAGCCCAAGGCAATCTCAATGAGCAGGAAGTAGCAGGTTTAATTACTCACGGTCAGATCCAGGCAACTCGCTTGATTAACCGTTCTTTTGCCCGCATTACGCCTGGCAATGACCCATCTGCACTCGCGCATTACAAAGCCAATGGCATGCCCTGCCCAGGTTACGCCATTCCAGAAGCCTATGAAATGGTTTCCGCCCTTGATCTTGGCGATGGCAAAGGTGACAGCCAAAATGCCGTTGCCGGGGCAAATACGCCTTTGGCCTGGGGTCAAGCCTCTTTGTATAGCGCCTCCACAATCTTCCTGAAAAATCTGCGAGACCTGAAACAGTAAAG
>CALRJJ020000235.1:0-7490 GCA_943367505.1 Flavobacterium psychrophilum
AGGTCAAGGCGCAAGGCAACAACAGACCGGTATGTTCAAGGTGCCTGAGGTGAAAGAGATTGTCGATCGCTTGCCACCACCACCACCTAATAGTCCTACCGACACGCCTCACATCCAACCTGGCGGCATGTAGCTTATTGCTTGCTTATGATCTGGTAGACCAGCACAAAAGCAACAATCAAAATCAAAATTAGAGCTTTCGCTATGGAGAGTAAACGTTCCATTAGTTTAGCAATGCTTTTTCTTGCGGTACCGCTGGTAGTGGCATAGTCTTTGCTCCTAGGATGGTGGATGTTTTCGCAAAACTACTTCTCTGACGATTATGTCGATGCGATCCATCAACTGAATGTCTTTTTCTTTGTCATTGGGAAAGAGGTCGGCATTGAGCTGGTGTAGGCGTTGTAATAGATGGAGCTGGGGATAAGACTTGCCAAATAACTGCATCTCGCACCAGGCCACCCGTGACAAAGTTCTCTCATGGGCTGTGGGAGCATTTGGTTTGGCTGCATCAATTAGCTGTTGTTCAATCATTTTTCGGTGCGCTTCTGCAGCTGGGTCTTCGGCGTCTTCGATTGACGAGTAACTGCTGGCAGGGGGCGAATTTTTGCTAGCAGCGGCAATAGAATTGACCGGATTTAAATCAGAAGCGATGCTGCGCAGCCCTCTAACAAATGGATTGGCTTCAAATGTTCCCAGGTTACCAGCTGCTACCCCAGGGGTCTGACCCTCCATTTGCATGCGGGGATTTGTAGCCAGGGCATTTTCTGGTTTGATATGCAGTTTAACCTCAGCGTATTGGTCAAGGGCATCAGTTCTTGCTGAAAGATCGCTGCTATGAGATTGGGCGCCGAAGGCTTTGATCTCCATTCGATTGAGTCTGGCTGTGATTGGCTCGCTCTGATAGCTCTGCCCTAAAATGGCAGTCTCTAGGGCTGTTACTCTGGGGTAATGACCGGGCGATTGATCTGCCTCGCCACTAGTTTGATTGCCATAAGATCCAGGGCTATAGGCTGCCGCTGGGCGGTTTGTTGCTGGTTCGGCCACCTTGGGTTGTAGTTCGGCCGGCAAGCCAATTGCTGCGACGATCTGGGCTGTTCGGTGGGCGGCATCACCACTATTGGTGGTGCCAAAAATGAAGTTCTCGAGCCGGTTGAGGCGCTGATCATCAGTTTCATTTTCGAAATTTCGCTCAAAATATTTGTGTTCATAGCCGCGAATCTCGCGGGTAATATCGTCGGCTTTCTCTGGCTTAGCCGCAGGTGCACTCTTGCTTGTGGTTTTGGCTGCTGGAACTACTGCTTGGGTATTAGCGAAAGTAGCACAGTCAGCGGTACATGTTGAGAAAACGGCAATTAAAGCGGCTATTGAAACAATGCGAGGCACTCTACTATCTCCAGAACAATCGCTTTTACTTTATAAGAAGTGGTTGCTTCCTAGTAAGCTAAATTGTTTAAGGTTCAGGAATACGCTTGAGATCGCAGCATTTTGAAGAGGCGCACTTGATCATCGCGGCCTATAGCGTAAGCATGGTTGAGGTGGAAGTCGATAACCTTGAGGGCGTCTAGGTTGGCGTGATTGCCTATGCATGCCTGGGCTCGCAGCTTACCAAGGCTGAAGCCGAGGTCTGAAGAAAGCTCATTGTGGTCAACCAGTCGCTCGGCCAGGTCTAACAGTTTCAGCGCCAGGCTGTAATTGCTTTCAGCTAAAGCTTCGTCGACGCTCAATATTAGTGAACGTAGTCTGTAATTGCGTCTCAGGGCAACTAGGGCAAGAAAGTCAGGCTTAAAATCTTGATTGGTGCCACGCTTCTCTCTCTGGCTCAGAGCATAAGAGAGCAGGTCTGTTACCTCCGGGTGGGCTAAACCTAACGAAATCGCTTTTTCTAAGTCTTTTTGACAAAGTTCGAAAGCACAAAGCCCAAGAAAGGCTTTAGCTCTCATAAACAGGTACTGAGCCTGACTAGGATGACGCTCAATTAGAATAGTAAAGTTGTTGACGGCCAGGCCATAGTTGGCCAGTTCAAGAGCTTCTCGCCCATTGATAAAGGCAAGCGAATCAGTGTGGTCGCATCCAAACGATTCTGACTGTTCGAAGAACTGAGCCATTTTATGTTTTGCCTAAAGCCAAATTAAATTAGGAGGGGATGCCAAGTGGTAATTTCATCTTAGCAAAAATCGCCTGAACCTGTGAGGGTTTGACTTTGGCTTAGGTAAATTATTATTCAGCTTTCAAGAGTTGTTGCACACGAGTATGGATAGCCGTTGGTCCAGGATCGCCCAGGCTATAAAGGAACACTTCATTGTTCTTCTTCAGGTAGAGAATGGCCGGTAGTGGCTTAATGCCGTATTCAGCCAGGAGAGGTTTATTCTTTTCTTCATCAGCGTCAATCCAGACCACATTGATTTTGTCGGCGTCGCTGCCGAGGGCTGTTGTTATATCTGCTGCTAGGGTTTTGCAGGCTTCAATCCAGGGAGCGCAGAAAACTAAAATGGTTGGCTTAGTGTTGTCTTTTGCTTCATTCAACGAAATTTTGGCCAGCGAGTTTGGGGATGATGACCCCAGGGGTGGTGCAATAAATTTCTCCGGTAATTCTAACAGCAGCTTGTGTGCTCTGGCTGCTAAAGCGGTTCCCCGTGCGATTTGCAAAGTTGTACTGAGGTGCTCTTCTGCTTGTTTGTAGTCGCCCAGTAAAATTTCACCTTCAGCAATTTTGAAGTGTCCAAGGCCCTGCTTGTAACTGTTCGCCTCTTCATCGGTTTTTTCTCGACTTGGCTCTTTCTTGCTGGTCGACTCAGTTTCGGCTTCGCCTGATATCTTTTTGCCTGAGACTACGTGCTTTTCGATCCAGTTTGAGACTAGATCAACCATGTCGTTAGCAAATTGGCCCTGCTCGAAGATTAGGTGTTCAGCTGAACCTACCATAACCAGGTTTTTGTCCGTTGACTGAATCTTGCTAAACAGTTCAAGGGTTCCTGATGGTTTGATTAAGCGGTCGCTTGCTCCTTGCAGAAAGAGCACTGGAATGTTCGCGATTTGCCGAGCTTTGTGTGGGTTTTGACTCATTAAGTGGCGGAAGTGATTTAAGTCTTTGGCCGAAAAGCGACTACGGTTAAGGGGATCTTGCTCCCATTCTTCCGCTACTTCAGGATTGCTTGTTGCCCTGGCAATGACCTTGGGGCCGACCAAGAGTTCTTTGTTTGGAGTGTAAATGAAGCCCAGGGCGGCTTTGATATTGGTGGTCTTCTGTCCCTGGCTCTGTCTGGCTGGGACGCTACAAATCAATGCATCGACTAACTTCGGATTGTCAGCGGCAGTTTGCAATGCTAAGGCTCCGCCCATAGATTCCCCCAGAATAATTATGGGTAAACCTGGATGGGCTTTGCGAATTGAGATTAGGGCATTTTTTATATCTTCAAATGCGAGATCAAAATCGAGGTTGGTTGCTTCTTTTTGGTTCTGCCAGGAGCCAAAGCCACGTATATCAATAGCATAGGTGGGTATACCCAAGTGCCCCATTTGTTTGCCGAAAGAGGCATAGCTGCTGGCATGTAGACTGAGGCCGTGGATGCACAATAGGGCCGCCCAGGGCGTAACAGTGAGGTCTCGCCAAGCTTCCAGTGGCGCCTCATCGCTTGTCGCTTTTGTCTCAGCTTTTGCACTATTACTTTGAAGGGAAGACTTTTTTGACTTGGCCCAAGCCGATTGGCTATCGAGTTTGCTAGTCGCCGAAAGAATTGTGATTGATAGGCTAAGGGTAAGGGCGAGGGCTTGAGTGGAGGCTGATTTTTGCATAAATTTGTCTGTGTTTTAGGTTCCTGGTTAATTCTACTCTGAGAGCCCTCTAATGGAAGGCCACAGTCTCTGCGTCATACTGACTACTGCTATCCTGACAAACGCTACACGGATAAATAATAGGTTATTGGCATTGATTCCCTCTAAACAAAATGCGGTTCTAGACCCAGAACTGAAAGCAACTAGTCTGGCAGAAGCCCAAGCCGATGCAGACCGAGACTTAGATCTTGATTTAGATAGGCCCCTGGCTGAAGAAGAAGGTTGGCAAATAGCTCGGGCATCCTTTGCTCGTGAGGCTATTCACTATACAGTGCGCGGCGGAATTGCTTTACTGGTTCTCTCAGGCCTCGTTCTGGCTGGGTTTTGGCTCATTCACAAAGTGCAGCACTTGCCGCCCCATGTAGTTACTGGCGCCCAGAAAATGATTGACCCGGTCCTCAAGGCCAATCCGTTTAATTCTCCGTCTGATAATAACCCGCCTGCCCCCGCTCCTGAAGCCGTCAAGAAAGTGGCTAGTTCTAGCTCTAGCGCTAGTTTGAGCCAAGGGAAGACCAATAAGCGGCCCAAGCGGCGCCGTCAGGCTTCCTCAAGACCGGGCCATGGTCACGTTAGACCGGTTCAGGCTGGAGACGACCCTACGGGCGGTCGCGTTGTTTATTCTGATGGAATGATTACTGAGTATTCCTGGAAATAGGAGCTTTTATAGCTGTACCTATAAGTAGTTATGGTTTTGCCTATACCAGGCGAAACTTCCCATGGGCTAGCCTAGATTTATGCTCCAGCTAGATGGGAAATTGATGAACATTAATAGTGTTGCCGACTTCTTAAACAACCTCAAAGCGAAATTAAGTTCAGAACCCCAGCACTCAGAGCAGGCTTGCCCCGCGGCAAGACTGAAGCAAATTGAGGCGCGCTCTAAAGAGGTGGTAGAGGTTAGTTCTGACAGTATCAGTCGTCAACGCACCACTGTTCGCGAGGTGGCAATTCGCTGGTCTACCAATCCTGAAGGTTTTGTCCGTCAAGAAATCCGCAAACCTCATCAGATGGCCGGTAACCAAAGCAATTTTGAAATAGATCCAATGGCAAAACTCGATTAGTTATTGAGCTTTCACTAGTAATAGATCTTCAATATAGACCTCCGTATCGACCATGGTGATCGATAGGGCGAACGCACGTTAACTTTATTTGCAGGGAACCAATTGCCTGCGAGTCAGTCTTTACAGTGCGGGTGCATAAGTAGAGTAAACAAGCGGTTGTTTGCCTGGTATCCTGCATTGAAAGAGGTCTTTTAAGTGCGTCGCAATACCCAATTTGCTCTGGTTTGTCTCTTCGTATTCGCAGGTCTGGCTGCGAATGCTGACTTGGCCGAGGCTTGGGAGGCCACTAAGATTAATACGGGCACCGACTCTGTACCGTCTTCATCAACCCCGCTCAAGATCCCCGTGAAAGACCCTGTCAGCCTGCCGTCTGCTTTTGCAAAGCCAATATTGCAGAAGCCTAGCAAAGCTGACAGCCAAGATCTGCACCATGGTGCCATTAATCGTACTGTCGATGCTCTCTCTCCCCCTGCCAGTATTTCCGCCAGTGCCGATGCTGTGGAAGCTTTCAAAGAAACCAAGCCACGCTTGATTTTGGCCCTTTCTGGCGGTGGCTGCAAGGCTGTGGCTGAAATTGGCGTATTGCGCAGCTTTGAGCAGCATGGCATAAAAATTGACGGCATCGTTGGTACCAGTATGGGCTCTACTGTTGGTGCTCTCTATTGCGCTGGGGTTTCAGTGGATGACATTGAAAAAATGTATCTTGATGACACCATGCAAAATGCCATGCTTAAGGGTGCGATTTTGAGTGTTGTTACTAGTCCGATTAAGCCCCTGACTTATCTCTTTAAAGGCCGGCCCTATGCTGGAATTACCAGTGGTAATGGTTATCTCAAGCTACTTCAGAGTAAATTGCCAGCTAAATTTAGCGATCTTAAAATTCCTTTTGCCGCAGTGGTGACTAACCTAACCGACGGCGAAACTACTGCTTTAGCCAGTGGCGATTTGCCCCGTTCGGTATTAGCAAGCAACTGTGTTCCTACTCTTTATCGGCCCATGATGTTAAATGGCAAACTTTATGTCGATGGGGGCTTAAAGGCCAATCTTCCTTCTACCATAGCTCAGGGAATGGGAGCTGATATCGTTGTGGCCGCCCTGGTTGATACTGCCATTAAACCGGTAGCCAATAGGCAATTTAAGTCGAAGAAAAATTTGATGATGCGAGTGATGGACATCATGCTCGCCAATGCTGACAAGCAACAGGCACATGCTTCTGACATTCTGATCTATCCAGATGTCGATTTTGTGCCGGGCATGACTAAAGACAGAGATATTTTGAAGCGTGGTATTGCCGCGGGGCAGAAGGCGGCTGATACTGTGGCATCACGTATTAAGGCTGAATTGTTAGCTCTCGATAGAAGCAAAGGGGTAAACCCAAATCAGTTGGTGGAAATACCAAGTAAGCAGGTTGATAGTGAAGACAGCAAGGCCAGTCCCGAGTAAAATTAGGGCGATTTTGCTATTGGTGTAAGCAGGTGTGAAATGGTCGCAAGAGTCGATAAGGTCGAAGAGTCTAGTTTGGAAAACCTGGATAGCAAGACTGAAAGCGGAGCTTCCAGTACCGGGCGCACACTGAAAGATCTCATTGATGGCTTTAGCGAATATGGTCCGCAAGATGCCATCGTCAGCTTTGTCAAAAATGGCTCGGTTACTCTGAATTATCAGGGTTTTCTCTCAGAGATTCGCAATGTCGCTGCCGCTATGCTCAGTCAGGGAATAAAGAAAGGCGATAACGTTGTTTTCTTTGCCCCCAATTCAGCCTCTTGGATCGTCTCTGCCCTTGCCACCATTTACACTGGTGCAACAGTGGTGCCAATTGATTCGCAACAAAATGACGATGTACTCAAACATATTCTTGAAGACAGCTCGGCAGGTTGGATTTTTACTGACGAAAAAGGCTCAAAGCGTCTTGATAAGATATTGCCAAAGTCTGGAGCAAAAGCCAAGTCTAGTCATCGTATCGTTCGCCTTGATGATGATGAAATAGCTGAGAGCTGGAAGAAAATTGCAGCTTCTTCTAAAGATAAGGCAGAGGCTATTAACCCTCAGCTGCTCAAGTTGGCGCCAGATAGTATTGCCGTTTTGTTTTATACATCTGGTACTACTGGCACGCCAAAAGGTGTTCCTTTAAGTCACACCAACATGCTTTTGCAGCTTGATGAAGTGATTTCCAAAATTGATTTGCTCAAGCCCAAAGACCGCGTCATGTTGCCATTGCCTCTTTTTCACGTTTATCCACTTAACACTGGTCTGATGGCACCACTTTTGATGGGCCTAACAATTGTTTTGCCCCGTTCGCTAACTGGCCCCGAAATTATGCGCGCTCTGAACGATGGCAAAGTAACTGTTATTGTTGGTGTCCCAAGGCTTTTGCGCTCACTCTATCAGGCCATTGAAACCAAATTTCATAAGAATGAAATTGTCGGGGCTGCCTTTGATGCCGCCATAAACTACTGCATTGGCATGGATAGATTTTTCAATTTGCGCCCAGGAAAGACAATATTTGCTCCTGTGCGTCAGAAGTTCGGACCAACTTTGCGACTGTTTACCTGTGGTGGTGCACCACTGGCTAGTGAGTTAGCTTACAAACTGAGAGCAATT
>CALRJJ020000236.1:0-7465 GCA_943367505.1 Flavobacterium psychrophilum
GAAAGTTGCTATTCACGGCCTCGATATAGCTAGACAGCTTGGCCTGGTTGATGCGGCTCAAGACCAGAAGCTATTCAGCGTGCACGGTGTCAGCAGTGCATTCCAATCGATGAAGCGAGAAATCTCACTAAAGAGCTACTCTCCTAGAAAAATTGCTCTCCCCGCTTCACCAATAGGCGAAGTCATAAGCGCACTCTGGTTTCTCGGTGAGAAGAATTGTGACAACGCTGCCATTGCCAGAGCCTTGAGTACTCTCAACCATGACTGCGTCCAAAAGCTGGCAAAATCGGCCCATTTAATGCCAGGCTGGTTGACAAGGAAAGTTCGCTTTAATATCGATTGTCAGAAGTGGCACTGGCAAACACAATGATTGAATACAATCATCCTTTCATCGAGCCTGAGCTAGAAGCAAGCTACTTCCCTGCAGAATAACGCAGCAAAGCAAAGTCACCTTCACTATCAACAGTCTTAATGCCTGCCATGTCTTTGAACAAAGGCATATTCTTTACTTTCACTAGAATGTAGGCCTGAGGCACTTGCTTCAACCGGAGAGTAAGCAAATCAAAATTGGTAATGTTCTCCACTTGCTTGCGCGCATAGAACGGCACTCCGGGCTTGCGCATATCAAAGACAATGAGCGGGTCAGCAGATTGACCGGCAAAATTAGCAAATTTAGGCAGCGGCCCTTCCCACTTTTGGGAGAGCACTGGCAAGATATGACCGGTATGCACCACTAGCAAAAATGCCGTCCCCACAGTCATGACCGTCAGGCCCGCTAGCTGCTGACGAAGTTTAAATGCCAGTATGCTCAACAAAACAACCACAGCCTGGGCTGAGCCGTAAGCTGAAATCAAAGCAATCAAACCTTCGGGGGCATCCCGCAGCCGAGCGGCAACTATTGGTGCAACCAAACTGGCGGCAGCATATACCAACATCACCACAAGTAGCGGCAAGGCCAGGCGCTTGAAAGCCGATTGCCGATTCAAGCAACGCTCAAACTCGCAGCCAACAAGAATAGCCAAAGCCGGGAAAGCCGGCAGAGTGTATGGAAGTAATTTCGACACAGAGGCACTAAAGAATACAAGGGTGATGGTCGACCACAAAATACAGTAAAGTGCCAGGCGGCCACTAACATCGAGAGATTCAATATAGTCGCGAGAGCGCGTCAACAAGCCACGCACAATGGCTGGCAATAAAGCAATTCCTGGCCCAGATATCTCAGATGAACTGGATGTCGCTGCTATAGCACCAGTACTTTTTGCACCACGCAGAGCAATGAAATAGCCGGCCAATGTGGCAACCATCGCTTGAGGCAAATAGACTGTCCATGGGAAAAATCCACCAAGCATAGCGAGCAAATGATAATAAACCGGCTGTTTATGGGCATCTACAACAGTAGTGAAGCGCTGGAAGTTTTCTCTGATGATAAATTCCTGAAAATAGGCCCCCTTGGTAATGTAGATTTCAGTGACAAACCAGGGCAAAGCAATGGCCGCTACTATCAAAGCGCCAATCAGGGGCTGATAAGACTTAAATGCCGACCAAAGGTCACCCTTTAACGTGTGCCAAGCAAGCAAAATGGCCACTGGTAAAACCAGGCCAACCGGGCCTTTAGTCATTACGGCCAAGCCAATCAAAACATAGCCTAGGTATAGTGCACCTCGACGTTTAAACTTAGACTGGCTAGCATGAAAGAAAGCTAACTGGGTGCCGGCGCCAAACAACGATAGCGGCATGTCAGTAATGGCTTCGCGGGCGGTAAAAACAAATAGAGGAGCGCTCGCCAGAGTTAAAGAGCCAAATATGGCAGCCCGCAGGGATATATAGCGAGCCATCGATAGATACGTGATTGCTACCAACACAACAGCACAGGCGGCGCCGAAGAAGCGGGCGGCAAATTCGTTAACACCAAATATTTGATAACAACCAGCCATGGCCCAGATGCAGAGGGGCGGTTTGGTAAATCGCACGACATAGTTGAGCAAGGTAGTGATGTACTCGCCAGTGACAATCATCTCGCGAGCTGGTTCGGCGTATAGAGCTTCATCAGGGTTAAAGAGAGGCAGATTACCCAGACCATTGAAATAAACGAAGGCGGCAATCGCTGTCACAGCAAGAAGACCGAGCAAAACGCCAGGACTGCACGCTGATTGGTCTTGATTCGGCTCGTTAGCTTTTTCTACTTGAATATCAGATGCCATATATCTCTTCGCTTCAACTTGCAGCATTATAGTTACAGCTTGCGCTTGACAACTCAAAGCGTAAAGAGCCATCTCCCCGGAAAGCCGCTGGGGCACGCTCATATTAAGAAGAACGTTAACTATGCTTACTAATCAAACAGCAGCCCCAAGAATATGTGAAGCTATGGTAATGTCAGATGCTTGTTCCCTTACGGGCTCTAGCATTCAGATCGAAAACGATCCTGACCACGGATAAAAAAAGAGATTACAAAGAAGGTCAAAACAATGGAAGTTTCTCACCGGCTCAAATCTATTCCTCCCTACGTCTTTGCCGAAATGGACAAGAAGCGCCTCGCCGCTATTGCATCGGGAGTCGACGTTATCAATTTGGGTATTGGTGATCCTGACCAACCAACACCACGACACATTGTCGATGCTATGCACGAAGCCCTAGAAAAGCCAATCAACCATCACTATCCACCTTTCGGCGGCACCAAAGAATACAAAACTGCTGCCTGCGCCTGGATGAAAAAACGCTTTGGCGTTGATGTTGATCCAGCCACAGAAATCACTTCGATGATCGGCACCAAAGAAGGCTTGCATAACACTATTATGGCCTTCGTCGACAAGGGCGATATCAATATTATTCCCGACCCAGCCTATCCGGTTTATCGCACATCAACCATTTTAGCTGGCGGCGAGCCTTATTTCATGCCTCTTACACCGGCAAACAACTTCATTCCTGATTTAGATGCGATACCAGAAGCGGTGCTCAAGAAAGCCAAGCTTTTGATGTTCAACTATCCCAACAATCCTACTGGTGCAGTTGCTGACTTGGCCTTCTTCGAGAAAGCTGTAGCCTTCTGCAAAAAGCATAATATTTTGCTTTGCCACGACCAAGCTTATTCAGAAATGACCTATGACGGCTTCAAAGCTCCATCGATTCTGCAAGTCAAAGGCGCTAAAGATATCGCCATTGAACTGCATTCGTTGTCGAAGAGCTACAACATGACCGGCTGGAGAATTGGATTTGCCGTAGGTAATGCTGAAGCCATTGCCGCCATCGCCAAAATCAAATCAAATATCGACACCGATATCTTCAGAGCGATTCAATTTGCAGCCATTGCCGGATTTGAAGGTCCAACCGATCATATTCAGTTCTGCAATAGCCTTTATGTTGAAAGACGTGATTTGGCCGTAGAACGGCTCAATCAACTCGGCTGGAACCTAAAACCTATCAAAGGCACATTCTACATCTGGCTACCAACGCCTGCAGGAATGTCGTCAGCTGATTTCAGTACTGTTATGCTGGAAAAGGCTGGTATTGTGGTTCCTCCAGGCACTGCCTACGGACCGCACGGAGAAGGTTTTGTGCGCATCGCTTTGAGTGTAGACAAGGCTCGCCTTGCTGAAGCATTCGATAGAATGGCTAAGCACTCAATCACTTACGACATGGCTAAATCCACAGTCTAAGTACTTCCCAGAGAAAGCGCAGAACGTAGGTACGTCCTTCATTAATGCACAAAGAAAAGCACTACGCCGCGAAATCAATTCAAATATTGCCTGGCAATCCAACGGCTACGGCGATTCACCAGATCCTTACTTGGGCCCTGGAGAATCTCGACAAGCAAGTTGAAGTGATTTGGCCGTCTGCTACCAAAGGCTCCGAATACAAGCTCACCGCCCATGCTGATCCCATGGGCGGTGATCCGCAATGGAAGCTGATAGCTTCTAACGCTGGTCAGGGCTCTCTCCTTTGGGAATTTACTAGTTGCGATTCGTTGCTAGTCTTCAATCGCATCGAAGCTTCACTTAATGATCGCGAAGGCAATCAGCACGCTACCACGCAGGCCGTCACCCAAGAAGAACAAGCGGAAGAGAAGGCGTTCTTCTATATTCCTGAAGCTCTGACAAAACAAAGAGCAACTATTCCAATACCTTTAGTTGGTGGCGATAATTCGCTCAACCGCTCAGGAACTGTACTTAATGGCGACCTTGCCTTTGTACAAATCGGCGCTTTGCTGCAATCTATTGCTCTTGCCAAAATGACTGGCCGCTTAGAAATACAAAGCGACCTTGGTGCCGCTGAAGTATTTTTCATTGATGGCCAACCTATTCACGCCACAAGCCCAGCAGCCAAAGGCTCTGAGTGCATCTATGAGTTAATCACCTGGAAAGATGGCCGCTTCTTCTTCCAGCCCAAGGTGATGACCAAACACAAAACCATTACGGAACCCCTTGATTCGCTGATTATTCAAGGTGCACAAATATTCGACAAACAAAATTTCCTCAAAAACAGCGGCTTCAAATTCGATGCTGTCATGGTCAAGACTCAGCGCATTGTTGACGAAGGCGAACTGCGCAAATTACTAAAACCAGCTATACCAGTAGATTTCGTTGCCCAAAGACGGTTTTATGACGCCATTGATGATCGCTTAAGCACAGAAGAAATTGTAGCCAAGCTTGGCTATGCCCGCAGTCTGTGGGTGCCAATTGTCTGCAATATGCTCAGCTGTGGGCTCGCCGCCTTTACTAAGCCATCGAAAAAAAGCAACTCTGGCCTCCCCACTCTTGAGCCCAAAACAGTTGATAGTGCCGCCATCCAATCGGTCATTATGCAATTGCGCCGCGGCGACACCGGCATGTTCAACTTCCCGGCTTTTCTCTATTTCTTAGAGCAAGAGTACTTCAGAGGGCACCGCTCTGGTAGTCCAATTTCAGTCATTGTTTTTGAAATGCGTGTTAAGAGCGGACCCAATGGTTCAATTAGAGAGCCTCTACCAATAGGAGCTCTGCGCGAAGCAGTCTTGCGCATATCGCAAGCAAAACGGCACAACGACTTGTTGGCGCACTACGAAGCTTTTGACTATGCCTTACTTTGCCCAGATACAAAAGGTGAGGGCGCTCGAGTATTCGCCAAACGTCTGATGACCTCGCTAATGAAATCCCCGCTATCCACGGGTGTAGACGAGCGCACCCTGTCTCTCTCTTTCGGTGCAGCCTGTGTACCTGAAGATTTTCTCGAGCTAGGACTGCTACTATCGGCAGCTGAAGCGGCCAAGGGCCACTCCCTCAGCACTGAAGAGCCCGTTGTGCTCTATCGCGACCTCTTACCAAAAGCCACTTAGTGTGCCTTACCGCAATAGTAATAGCATTACGAGCAGTACAAGTAATACGAGTACCAATATCAGTACCAATATCAGTACCGATATCAGTACCAATACGAATACGAGTCCTAATACCGCAGCAACAAAGCTTACCCACAAGTTAGCCCTGCGACGAGCAAGAGCTACTCTAGGTAAATGGTTAAAGAAAAGCACCATAGTTCGCGACGATAAACTATTAGCAACGGTTATGGCAGTCGGCGCAGCTCAAGTACTAGAGCAATCGCTCAAGCCGCCAGATCACGACAAAGACCTAGACAAAAGCCAAGACTCTTTTATTGTCGGCAAGGCTCTGCTAGAGCAACTCGGCAGTGACCTCAATATAGATAGCGAAGCCAATTTTGAGCAATCAAAAACTTATGCCTCCCTGAAGAAGCTCTTCCAGGGACCTGAATATAAGCTACTTTTCTCACAAGCCCATGGCTTAAGTGATTTATTCGAAGTATTCTGCATCAACCAACGCAAGTTAGCTACAGCCAATGTTCAAAAAGCCGACAAAAACACTACGGCCATTGACCAAGCCCTATTCTCGCAAATCTATACGCCACCGCAAGTAGTGCAGGCCATGACCGAGCTATGCCTGGTCGAACCATTTCTAAACAAAGCTCAGTCGGTAGCAGATATCCAAGGTGTATCAGTGCTCGACCCCTGCTGCGGTACCGGAAACTTCTTGATCGCTGCAGCCGCGGCCTTCTATAAAGCCTACGAACAGTTCGATCTGCCGCCGAGCGAAATTTGCCGTTTGATACTTGAGCACAATATTGTTGGCACAGATATTGATGCTCGCGCTCTAGCTATGGCCAAGTTTGCCTTAACCGTTCAACTCACAATGCTGAGTAGAGACATGGCTACTCAAAGCCTTGACAGCACAAGCTCATTGATCAAGTGCCTGCACAACACCAGCGATGTAGCCGAAGCAGCACTAGGCTCACTCTCACCACGTTGGAAGAGAAGTAGTGGCCATGCCATGAACCGAAAATACAGTGTAGTGCTGACCAACCCACCCTATCTCGGACGCAAACTGATCGACCGGGTATTGAAATTGAAACTAAAGAAATACTACCCAGAGTGCGCTAGCGATCTTAGTCAAATATTTTTGTGGAAAGCGCTAGATTTAGTAACTAGCGGCGGCACCATCGGTTTTCTCAGCCAAAGCTCGTTTATGCACCTGCCCAGCGCCCTGACTCTGCGAAAACGCATACTAGAAGAAGCACAAATCAATTTAGTGATTGAACTTGGTGACGGCGTCTTTCCTCTTCTTGCTGGCTCTAAAGCAGATAGCAGCATCATCTTCTTAACTAGGCAAAAAATTGCAGCCGACCAACCGGCTTACTATATCGATCTAAAAAGCGCGCAAGAGAAAAGTGGAAACAAGAAAGCTAGCCATCTAGATAAGTTGCTGCACTTGAATCGACTTAACAAGATAAGTAAGAGCCATGGTGAACTCTCTAGCAGCAATGACCTGGCATTCAATTTCAAACGGCCCCAAGCTCTGATAATTGTGCAAGCAAAGGACAATCAGAATCTAGCAAGTAAAGCCGACTTCAAGCAGGGTCTAGCGACTTCTAGTAATGAAAGATTCTTGCGCTATGCCTGGGAAGTGGAAGAAGACGACAAAAACTATGCGCCATACGCTAAGGGGGGCGGATCTGAGCGCTGGTGGCGCACTATTTCTAGCAAAGTGAGATGGGGTAAAAACGGGGAAGAAATCAAAGCTACCGTTGCCGAGGCCTACCCCTATTTAAAGGGTCAAGTGCACTGGGTAGTTAAGAACGAAAATTACTACTTCAAACCGGGCCTTACTTTCTCATTCGTCAACAAGCATCGACTAAGCGTGCGCAAACTTCCTGCAGGCGCAATATTCGATGTCGGTGGTTCAGCTATATTTAGCCATGATGCCCAGCAGGAAAATCTATTGCTGGCTTATCTCAATTCGAGCCTGGTGAGCGCACTGGCCCACGATATCAATCCCACAATTAACTTTCAAATTGGTGATCTAAAACGGCTACCACTGTTGCATTTCGCTCCGCCGCTGGCGCAAAAACTAGCAGCTTTAGCAAGCGCTGCAGTAGCCTTGAAACAAGAACTGGAGCCATTAATCTCACCCCAAGCTGCTCTTCT
>CALRJJ020000237.1:0-7435 GCA_943367505.1 Flavobacterium psychrophilum
GAGAGCGCTACGGTTTGGAAAGAACGACAGATGATGGCCGAACTAAAAGAAAATACAGCTCTGGCAGAAGAGGCAAAAATACGAAGAATAGGTGTCCTAAATGCTTGCCTGCAAGAGGAAAAATCACTTGAAGATATCAGAGCCATCAAAGAAACGGTTCAGCACAGACTAGAAGAGATAAACTTGGTACAGGCAAAGCTGGCAGAGCATTTAGCTGAGCTTGAACAAAAAACAGAGCAATAAACCAATTTATTTATGCGCCCGCTATCTAGGCTCACTCCTCGGAATGGCTACAGGAGACGCTGTAGGAACAACCTGCAAGTTCGCCAGACCAGGCACCTTTAAACCGGCTGCCTAAGCGCCGTCAATCTTGGCAATGATGCAGACAAATCCAAGACCCTGCATAGAGGCTAGTACATTCACGTATTTACTAGCCTCCAGAAGAGCCTTAATCTATGAAAACAAACGGTTACCCCCGACCGAGAGAAGAATTAAATGACAGACTTTAATGCCATTTTCCAACCACAAACTGATGCCCAAATTCAAGCTGCTAAAAATAGAGATGCAACTAATCAGACAAGCCAACAGCTCTACCAGTCGCTTGAGAGAGGCGACTTCTCTACCGCAGGTAAGATGCTTTTACAAGCCGGGTCGTGCCAATGGGACTCAATACTGAAAGGCGACGTAACCAAACAATCGGACAACAGCCACAGATTCCCGGCGCACCTAAGCATGGGAAAAGACCAAACTAGCATCGAAATCATAGAGAGATTTCCTGGTAACTATAAAAAAGCTGATACCTTTGTGCCGCGCCTCACTGTAACAGACGACAACTGCGATAAAAAACAAAAAAAATAGATCTGGTACCAACGGCCTGCTGATGGATATGAACTATCCAGCTGCTGACAAAATCTTATTCACTTCGTTCCTTGCACAACAGCAGCGCTAAAGGCTTTACTGACTGCAGAAGTAATTGCTCCTTGAGTAGAACCAAGCATGAAAAACAGATTGAGGCCGATAAACCAGGCGATAAGCATGAATGCTACTCGGCCGCGGAACCACCTGCTAATGCAAAAAAGAACAAGCAAAGGTAACCAAAATAAGCAGAGCGGAGCCCACTGCAATTGGTTGTCGCGGATAAAGATTGCAAGTGGCGGACAGACACACACAGTAAAAAGCAATCCGAATAGCAGCCAGAGTGAATTGAGTGGATAGAACCAAACAAATCTAGCGAACCAGACCGGTGGTTCGTCTAAAAACTCTCCAGCACGCAGAAAGAATGTCCTAACCTACTTTCTCCTCGACAATCGACTCTACTTTCTCAGTATAGAAGCCAATGCGTTCTTTTAACTCTGCAACGGCCGCGTGCGGAGTCTCAAAAGAGAAGGCCGCGTTGGCTGAAGTAGCGTCGCCGCTCTTAAGATTGAAGTACGAGACGTCGCCTTTGTATGGGCAATAGCTAGTCTTCTCACTACGCTCTAATAATTCCATCTTAACGTCTTTGCGCGGGATGACAAAACGCTCAGGGCTGCTAGGCTGCTTTAGAATAACGGCCTCAGTGGTATCGGCAACAACTACACCACCGAACTTAACGACGACCCGCGAAGGGCTGTGCTCAACAGTAATTGGGTGGCTTGGACCAGGTATTAACACCATCTTGTCGCTCATTTATTACTCCATTGCTATCTAATTCTAATTGGTTCTAGTTACAAGCTCTCACTGCTAGTTGCTTCTAATCGCTGCTAATTGCTTCTAATTGCTGCTAGCGCTGCCAACAATATCTTGCAAGGCAGCCAATAGCTTATCGTTTTGCTCTTTTGTGCCAACTGTTATCCTAACTCTAGCAGCCAAACGAGGTAGATTCCACCAGCGAACTAATATTGAGCGACTCTTTAAATCTTGGTAGATTCTCTCTGCACTGGTCCCAGCAGGAACTTCAGCCAAGAGAAAATTAGAATGAGACCGAGGCATGCTAAAGCCTAGGGCCTCAAGAGCTAAATACAAACGCTCTCGCTCTGAGCAAACACTATTCCAAGTAGAGCGAGCATATTCTTGATCTGCAAGTGCTGCTGTGGCCGCGGCTATCGAAACTACATCACAGGGATACGAATCGCGCACCTTGACTAATTCTTTCAGCAAAGATGCCTGTCCAATGGCATAACCGAAGCGCAAGCCAGCCAGTGAATAGCCCTTAGACATGCTGCGCAGAATTACTATATTGCTATATTTATGCACCAATGGCAGTGCCGAATCATTGGCAAAATTGATGTAGGCTTCATCAATTAAAACCACTCCGCGAAAATTCTTCGCTATGCTTTCAATCCTCTCCAGTGGCTCAAGGTGACCAGATGGGGCGTTGGGATTTACTATCAAGAGAAGAGCAGCATCTGTAGTTTCGATACCGGCTGGCAGCTTCCACTCGGTACCAGCAATGTCGTAAGACAATACCAGCGGTCTAGCTGCTTGTATCTTTGTCAAAACCGGATAGAGCGAATACGAAGGCTCCAAAAAAGCTACGGCGTCGCCTTCCCCAGCACAAGTGCGAATTATCACATTAAGCAAATCATCGCCGCCGTTGAAAGTCAAAATCCAATCAGCTGGAACGCCGTGCAACTTCTCCGCCTCTTCCCGAAAAATTCGGGCTGTCGGGTCCGGATAGCGTCGCACTAGCTCGGCTCCATTAGCCGCAATCGCCGCAATCGCGGCCAAAGCTTTGGGCGAAGGAGGATAAGGGTTTTCGTTGGTATTGAGCTTTATTGTGGTTGTATCGCTCGGCTGCTCACCGGGGGCGTAGCCTTCAGTTTGCGCTATATCGTCTCGCACTAGATTCGTCATTTTCAGATCCTATACCTTGTATCGAGCGGTAATTTACCGAGGGGAATAGAAAGCGAGCGATCGCAAGAAAAATCTGCTAAATCAATCGCGCCCTCGCAGCAGCGGCATGAGCCGTTAAGCCTTCCAGATCGGCAAAACCAGCAGTAAGCATAGATAATTCCTTGGCCGTAGCGCTAAGATGCAACCAGCTCTGACCGCGCAAGAAAGTGAATGGATTCAAACCACCAGCAAAGCGTGCGGCACGATTGGTAGGCAGTGTGTGATTAGGCCCGGCAGCATAATCTCCGTAAGGCACAGTAGCGTTGTAACCCATAAAAAGGGCGCCGTAGTTCTTCAACTGCGACTTGAGAGCAGCAGGATCTTTAACTTGCAGCTGCAAATGCTCCGGGGCAACATTGTTGGCGGCAGCAACACAAGCTTCCAAAGAATCGAGAACAACAATGGCACTAGAAGCTAAGGCAATATCAATGTAGTCAGGCAGACCAAGGGTACTAACTTTCTCAACTATGAGAACAGCCACAGCCCGAGCTAAAGCCTCGCTGTCAGTGAGCAAGTAAGAACGCGCATTAGGGTCATGCTCTGCTTGTGATAGCAAATCGAGAGCGAGCCACTCAGCATTAGCGCCTGAATCAGCGACAATGGCAACTTCACTTGGTCCAGCCAGCATATCTATACCAACTCGTCCATAAACTTGGCGTTTTGCTTCAGTGACGTAGGCATTGCCAGGACCGACAATCATATCAACTGATTTGATGCTCTCAGTGCCATAGGCCACAGCAGCTATAGCCTGTGCGCCTCCAACCTCGTGGAATTCGGTTACTCCAGCAAGCGAGCCAGCATACAAGATTTCGTCTTTCAAAGATGGTGAGACAATGCAAATGTCTTCCACACCAGCCACCTGAGCCGTGACGGCAGTCATCAGAGCAGTAGAGGGCAGTGGATAGCGGCCAGCTGGAATGTAGCAAGCGACGCGGGCCACAGGCTTGAAATCAAAGCCGGCCTGATACTCACCACAATCAACGGTCACAGGCTTAGCCACAGCCACTACGGCCTCAGCAAAACGACGAATACGCTTCGCAGCTTCATCTAAGATATCTTTTGTTTCTTGAGGCAATCTCTCAAGCAAAGCTTGCTTGGCCACATCATCGAGTATCACAGTTTTCGGTGCTGGATCCTTAAAACGCTCAGCCAAAGCAGTAAGACCCTTGTCTCCAGTCGCACGTACTAGTGAAATAATTTCTCTGACTGAATTCTCTAATCTCAGCTCGGCGGCCACGGCATCACCGGGCTCAGCAGAATCAAACGAGAGAGACGGAGATTGCTCGCACTCACTCGGTGCCGCAGTCAAGGAATCAGCCCACTGACGAGCCTGCTCAGCAACAAGAACGGGTATCAATTCAGCAGTTTTACTATCTTTCATATGTTGATTCCTAGCACTAATTTCTCGATCATCTAATCAGCCTTATCTTCTTCTACCAGCCAACTCTGCTTCAATTTCTTTCCACTCAATGCCTTCATCTACAGCTAGCACGCTGGCAAAATAGAGAAGATCGGCAATCTCCCAGCGCAAATTATCTTTTGAAGAGTGTGACACCACCTCATAGGCTTCTTCCATAATTTTCTTGAGAAGCAAGCGTCGATCGGCAAAGAGTGTTTGAGTATAAGACTTAGATGGCGGCTCGGTTTTTCTCGACTGCAAGGTCTCAAACAACTCGTTCATTGAGAACTTACGATCAGCCGAAACGGTGCCAAAGCAGCTATAAGTATCGTTGTGGCAAGCGGCCCGATTCTGCAAAACAGTAAAAAGTAAACAGTCGCGGTCACAATCAACCCGACAAGAAATAAGCTGTTGCGAATTGCCAGACGTCAGACCCTTCTCCCAAATTTCATTACGAGAGCGGCTGAAATAGACGCCTTTACCTTCACGCAAAGCCCTGGTCAAAGATTCCGCAGTGCTATATGCCACCATGAGAACCTGGCCACTAAGATCTTGCACAACAGTTGGCACAAGTCCGTCAGCATGAAACTTGACGCTCTTAACTACAGATTCCACCGGGTCAATTAAGCCCGTGTAGAGCGCCATCCCCACTTGCACATCAATACCAAGCCCTGAAATCTCAATGACTTCATCTAGCGTGGCGATACCGCCAGCAACGGTAAGCTGTCCAGGCAAGCGCTTTCTCAGCTCTTTAATGGCAGCAATATCCATTCCTTGTAAGCAGCCTTCGCCTTCCACAAAGGTGGTAAGAAAACCAGAACAATAAGGAGCCAGCCGCTCTGCCCTCTGCCAAATAGTCTCGCCGGTGGAATTCTCCCAACCTTTATCCACAACTATTTCGCCGCGATGATCTAGAGCCACCATTATTTGCTGCGGTGCGAATTTCTCAAGAAACTCTGGTGTGGCCATGGTGCCGACAATCAGACGCTTAGCGCCAGCTTTTAAATACTCGCGACCAGACTCAAAATCACGAATGCCGCCACCTACTCGCACATCGGCAATCCGACAGATGTCTTTGATTAGCTCTCTATTATTGCCTTTGCCCATAGCCGCATCAAGATCGATAACGGCTATCTCGCCGCAGCGATTAAAGTCGCGAGCCAACTCTAGCGGGCTGCGCTCACTTTCAAGAACGAACTCTTTACCCTGCTTCAGCTGCACGGCCTTGCCATCTATGATATCAATGCTTGGAATTAACATAAGCGAACTGTGATGCCCTCGTTCTTAAGAGTAGTTTTGACTTGGTTGACTGTAAATAATCCATCATGAAAAATGCTGGCGGCAAGCGCCGCATCGGCCTGGCCCAGTGAGAATACATCAACAAAACTCTGGGGATTCTTAGCTCCACCAGAAGCAATTACCGGAATAGGAAGGCCAGAGAAAGCCAGAACCATTTCAATGTCAAAGCCCTCTTGAGTGCCATCGGCGTCCCACGAGGTTAGCATGAACTCGCCAGCGCCAAGCTCAACACATTGCTGCGCCCAAACCCAAGCATCTAAACCAGTCGATACACTGCCGCCTTTAGTCAAGACCTCCCAGGCCGGTCTGTTAGGTCTATCACAGCCAACCTTACGGGCATCAATGGCTACGACACAGCACTGTGAACCACAGGCCTCAGCTATTTCAGCAATCAACTGGGGGCGCTGCACTGCGGATGAGTTGATAGAAACCTTATCAGCCCCAAGTGACAACAACTTCTTCACATCATCTAATTTTGAAATGCCACCACCAACGGTGAAAGGAATAGACAAATGTTCAGCCACAGAACGCACCAAATCGAACACAGTGCTGCGCTCTTCGCGCGAAGCTGATATATCCAGAAACATTAGCTCGTCAGCACCCTGGCGCTGATACTCAATAGCCAGCTCTACCGGATCGCCGATATCGCGCAGATTTTGAAACTTAACGCCCTTGACCGTGCGGCCATTAGCCACGTCAAGACAGGGAATTATGCGTTTGCAAAGCCCACTAGACAACATCACTCACCCACCTTTTCAGCAAACCCTCACCAAATTCGCCACTCTTTTCTGGGTGAAACTGAAAGGCTGTAATATTGCCGACAGAGACAGCGGCGCAAAATTTACCGAAGTAATCAGCCTCATAGAGAATGACAGAGTCACTTTCTGGATTGGCGCAATCTGGCTTGGCATAATAAGAATTGACAAAATAAACGAAGCCCGACGGCCAACTCGTGTTGTTAACAGGCCTTACCTCATTCCATCCAGTCTGTGGCACTTTGCCCTGAGTAAACTTGACGACATTTCCTTTTACCAAACCTAGTCCAGCAACTCCAGGAGCCTCTTCACTGGAATCAAAAAGAATTTGCATGCCGACGCAAACTCCGAGAAACGGGGTACCAGCTTTTACTAATGAGCTAATTGTTTGATCAAAGTCACCAGCTCGCAGTGATGACATCACGGCTCCAAAGGCACCAACACCTGGCAAAATAATAGGACGCGAGCCATCTGGCGGATTGCCTGCATCCACAGCATTGAAATTGACACCCAAGCGAGTCAAGCTGCGAGCAACACTGCCAAGGTTGCCACCAACCGAAGTAACTAAATCTACGGCAAAGCCATTTGAACTCATGCAGGCCCTCCCTGCTCAGCCTTCACTCCGAACTTAGTTTTCACTCGAATCTCCGACTGCTGTGCAACCTTAGCTTTCATCCAAAACGCCCTTTGTACTTAGATACTCGCCAGTTTCAAGAGGCACGACCGCCTGCCGCAATGCTTTGCCTAAGCCTTTGAAGACAGCCTCAATGACGTGGTGGTCATTGTCACCATAAAGTTCATGGCAGTGGAGAGTGGCTCTTAGTCCATCAACAAAACCTTTGAAAAACTCTCTGAAGAGATTTGGGTCAATGTGACCGACCTCAAAGTTGCCGAATTGTACTTTCCAGGTGAGATTGCGACGACCGCACAGGTCAATGGCGATAGTGACTAAACTGCCATCCATCGGATAAGTAAAGCAACCGGCGCGGTTAATCCCTTTAAGACCACCCAAAGCTTTGAAAATAGCTTCACCCAGAGTTATGCCAGTATCTTCAATTAGGTGATGGGGATCAACTTCAATATCGCCAACAGCGCGCACCTTAAGACC
>CALRJJ020000238.1:0-7431 GCA_943367505.1 Flavobacterium psychrophilum
CCCATTGACGGTGCCTCACTATTCATGAAGATGGTAGTAAAAGTACGCTGCAGTCACAATCAAGCAGGAGGTGACCATAAGGCGATACTAGACATCGGTCATGGCGAAGCCATGGCAGAGCCATTAATTCTTCCTAGTTACGGGCTAGTTACTGGCTAGTTACTGGCTAGTTACTGGCCCGTTGTTGGCTGGCCTGATTGAGAGTGTTTGTCATGTCAGCGTAGCCCTTCCAGCCTGTGACAACACCAGATTCGGCCTGACTAGCAGTTTGCGCTGCCTGCGCCCTGGCTTGAGTAAGGTTATATTCGGCGGTCTGCTCACCAGGAATTTTCGCCAGTAATTCATGGGCTTCATCAATGCCCTGAGCAGCGGCTCGGCGCAGCCAGAACACCGCCTTGGCAATCTCTGGCTGCATTGCTCGCTCTTCAGCTCTTACAACCCGCTCACCACCAAGATAAAGCTTGCCGAGATCGAGCTGAGCCTGGCCATAGTTTTGCTCTGCAGCTTTCTCAAACCAATGGGCGGCTTTATCAAAATTTTGCCTAGCACCAATACCAGTGGCATACATATGACCGAGCATTGTCTGGGAATAAGGACAACCTTGCTGCGCCTTACTTCTCAAAATGGCAAAGGCACGGCTGAAGTGGTGACTCTTTAAAGCCGCGTGTGCCCTATCTAAGTGGGCATACGAAGCAGGTGAATTAGACTTTTGCCCCGCTGCCACTTCATTGCTAAATAGTAAAAGCAACAGCGAAACAGAGGCTGCTAGAGCGTACCTGAATACCATTTCAAATTACCATTGCTACATTGAAACCGAACCGCGTCTATCGGCAAGAGACGAACTAGGTTCTTCTTCTACAATTTTAGGAGTAATTAGCAACATCAACTCAGTTCTGTTGCGACCTTTGAGAGTATTTCTAAAGAGAGCACCAAGTACTGGGGCTTCTGCTAAATAAGGAGTTTTCGATAACTGTGCCGCTTCGGTTTCAGAGAACAAGCCACCGAGAACAAGAGTCTGACCGTCTTTGATGCGTACTTCTTGAGCCATAATATCGCGGTAATTTAGCAGGGTGACAACAACTGTTGGTTGGTTCACTGGTCCAAAAGTCTGAGGTGGTCCTAGCGGCGTAGAAACTTGTGGCCGCAAACGCATGGTAATAAAACCATCTTGGCTCACTCTTGGCAGTACGTTTAAGAATATTCCAGCCTTGGTCAACTCGACGTTAGTTGTGACCACGCCTAAACTGACTGTAGATGTCACTTTGTGAATAACTTCAGAAGCAATAGTGATCAGTGCCTCTGAATTATCGACAACTACAACAGATGGATTAGCAATCAGCTTGGCCTTATTAGTCTGCAGCAATAAATTGACTGAAAGGTTGATGGCATGAGGAACAGTAGCTATGTTTGCTCTGCCGCCAGCACGACCATCAGCAGCAATAAAGTTGAAAGCACTTTGAGCGGTAGTGACAGCGTTAACTCCAGCAATGGTTGGTGCAATAATGGGCACCAACGAACCGATTAGACCAGAGTAGGCTGTACCAGGAGTACCAGCACCATTGGCAGCACCGTTGGTGACGTTGGAACCAGTAAACGGAATAGCGGGAATATTGGGGTTAGCAACAGAGCTAGCAGGTGAACCTAAGCCGGGCAAGAACGATTTCAATGGCGCTTGTGAATTGCCCATGATTGAACTCGATAAACCTTCACCTTGCAAGTTGAGAGTGGCGCCCAGCTGCCTGATACCCTGGTTGCTCAGTTCTATTAATGATGCTTGGATGTGTACCTGCTTAGGACGACGGTCAATCAGACGAATAGCGTCTTCTGCAATATTGACATCATCTGCAGTGCCAACCACAATCACTTGTCGCCCTTTTACATCAGGTATGACTATAGCGCCACCACCATTAGGGTCAACGCTAAAATCAGCGGCAATTTCTAGATTAGCTCTAATCTGCTGTGTACCAGGGTCGGTAGCGGCATTGTTGAAGCCCACGCCTTCTTGGGTTTGAGCACGACTGGTACCACGTAGAGTGCGCGGTTGGGTCTCTAATGAATAACTCTGAGTGCTATCTGTATCACTCTTGCTTCCTTCACGATCACTGGTTTTCTCGCCAGTGTTCTCCACTGAAGGTCCATTTAAATCTCCACCTTGACCAGAGCCTTTCTTCTCGCTTGCTGTTTCATCGGTAGATTCATTTGCCAACTGCCGCTTAGTAGTGGTCTTAAAATCTGGCAAATAGCCTTTATTGAAAATCGAAGCTGAAAGCAAGGCGGCGACATCATATGGGTGTGAATAACTGAGCTTGAACGCTCGCGCCATTGGTCTGTTAAGCCCCAGTTGCACCATTGCCTGAGTCGAGCCTACCACAATGGTTTTGTTGTCGAGCATACGACTCTGCAAACCGGCGGCGGCTAAGACATTATCCATCGCTTCATTGAGATTGACGTCGCGCAGATCGCCAGTAATTTTGCCGCTGCATGACTTGTCGATGATGATATTGACGTTGCCACGGCGAGCAATTTCAGTAATGACGTCTTTTACTGGAGTATCGCGGAAACTCAAATGATGAATTAACTGACGGCCTTCTTCTGTCTGGGCAAAAAGCTGGAAAGGACGACGAATTTTTACGGTTCCCGTCACTCCGGGAAGCGAATTGCGCGTTACTGAGCGCATCGACCCTTGAGCGAGCTTACGACCGTCACTGTCAGAATCTCCGGAACCAGACTTAGAACCAGAGCCGAAATCAGAATCAGAAAGATTAGCTGGACCGCTAGCGGGGCCACTGCTTACTGGTGAGTAAGAAAGCCCACTCGGCTTAGAATTACTACTAGAACTAGAACTGTCACCAACAGGATTATGGTCACCATCTTCAGCCAAAGCCGGCATAGGTGAAGCTGTAAAAGCATAAGCACAGAGCAGCGATAGTGATACCGCCTGCGATATCAACAAATTAAGTGCGGGCTTTTGGCCTTTGAATTGCACTAAGGGTGCCTCCGATAACTGCTTTTCCAAGCAGCGCCATTCTAACTTGAATACCTCAGTATTTCCTTAAACTTATGGTCGTTTATTGCCAGTTAAGCCATATATGGCGATTTCAAGATTATTTCTTGCTTCTCCGAGGTGTGGATTGAGGCGCAGGGCCAAACGCAATTCGGAAACAGCAGAAGAGACATCCCCTCGGCCATACAAAGCATATCCAAGGTCATTGCGGGCCTGAGCATTGAGGGGGTCGAGGCGCACTGCCTGGCGAAATTCCTCTACGGCACCGTTCTTATCTTTATTGGCGTAGAGTGCCCGCCCCAGGGCCAGATGACTCTCCGCCGAAGCTGGCTCGAGCAAACTTGCCTGCCTGGCAGTGCGCAGAGCGGGATGATAATCGCCGGAGGTCAATAATGCCTTGGTCAAAACCACATGAGCTCGGGCCGAGCTAGGCTCAACTGAAACTGCCTGGCGAGCCGCCTTGATCGCGCCACTAATATCGTGGGTCGCCAGAAGGGCTTCGGACAAGCCAGAAAAGTTACTGGCGCTTGGTTTGAGCTGAGTAGCAAGGCGGTATTCGCTGACAGCCTGAGAAACCTCAGCCCTGGTAAAAAGGCTATCAGCATAATATTCGTGGCTCTCAGCTGAACCGGGCTTAAGCTGCATGGCCCGCTTAAATTCCAACTCAGCATTGGCTTCATCGCCGCTGTGGTCAAGGATTTTAGCCAGAACCATGTGGGCGAAATAGTCTTCGGGAGCAATCGCCACAGCCCGTTTCATCTCAGAGGCTGAGCCTTCTAAGTCGCCAGCGAGATAAAGATAACTGGCAAGCCTTAATCTTAAATTTTCATCATAGGGATCATCGGTAATCTTGCGCCGCAATTGAATCATCAAATCGCCCATGGAGCGCAAATCGACGCTAGCCGGCTTGCTGCTCATCAGCTTCAAGAGGGCCGACTGGGCCACTGAAAGACTAGGTGTATCTGGGCTAGCAGTATCGGAGCTAGAACCATCAGACTTAGGGCTTGCCGCTTGGGCACTTTGCGGCAAAAAGGAAAAACTAACAGCCAAGGCTAAGCAGAAAGTGATAACTGCTGGACGGCCCTTACACAACTTGAAATTTCGCTTAATAACTAGGTTTCTCGCTACAATCATTGCCAATACTGCCCACATTGCCAATGATACCAACAGAAACCCATAAAGAAAGTGAAGACAAAGCCATGTCCGCAGAGCGCCTATATCCACATTCCATTTTGCACCCATAAGTGCGAATTTTGCGATTTTGCCGCCTTCGCCGGCCTAATCGAATTAGAAGATGAATATTGCCAGATTCTAGCCGCTGAAATTGAGTCGAGGTTAGGCCAGCGCAAAGAGACGCTCAGCCTCAAAACTATTTTTTATGGCGGCGGCACCCCGGGGCTAATAAAGCCCAGCAACATCGCCATGATTCACAAGCAGCTTCTAAAATTTGCCCCGCTGCAAACGGGTTTAGAGCCAGGCGAACTTGAAATTGCGCTAGAAACCACCCCTCACGCCATTACAGCTCAAAAGGCACAAGAGTGGCTAGAAATCGGGATCAACCGTCTTTCAATTGGCATTGAATCACTTTCTGATGCAGAGCTTAGTGCCATCGGCCGCGACCATAGCGTGGCTGAGGCCGTTGCCGGAGTAGCGATTGCCCATCAAGCCGGCTTTGAGAGTATTAGTATCGATTTTATGTATGGCTTACCCACCCAAACCCTCGCTAGCTGGCAAGCCACTTTAGATGCAGCTATCGAACTGACCGAGCAATATCCTTCGATTCAACACATCTCCGCCTATGGTCTAGAAATTGCTAAAAATTCCCCTTTACTCAGTCGTTTTCCTCGCGACTCAGCAAGCTATCCATCGGACGACCTCTGCGTTGAAATGTATGAGGCCCTGGTGAGAACACTTGAGTCTCATAATTATCAGCAGTACGAAGTCTCAAACTTTGCTAAACCGGGCCAGCAGTCTCAGCACAACCTCACCTATTGGCGCAACGCCCCCTATTTTGCCTTCGGTGTTGGGGCCCACCGCTATGTTGACGGCGTGCGCAGTGCCAACTTGCGCTCCTTGAAAAAATATATGCGCAGCCCACTGACCGATGAAGTGAGCGAAGTAATTGACGCCCAAACCTGTATCAAAGAAGGCATAATGCTTGGCCTGCGATTGATTCAAGGAATTGACCTGAAACAATTCGAAGAAGACTATGAGGTCGATTTACTGGCCACCCAAGGTAGCGAAATCGACTACTTATGTGAGCAAAAGTTGCTTGAATTATCAGACGGCAAGCTGAAGATTACACGGCAGGGAATACCTATAAGTAACTCAATAATTGGCCGTCTAATTTGAGGATATTCATTGCTTTTAGGGGAATACCAGAATATAGGCGGTTGTTTTTGTTTTTACTAATGGCTTGGAGTTTAGGCTGTGAAGTCCTGTCCTGAGTGCTACTCAGAATACGAAGATGGTCTTGAAAGATGTCCTGCTGATTCCAGTCTGCTGAAATCAGGAGATCGTGACCCGCTTGTTGGCACGAGACTAGGCGACCGCTATGAGATTGTATCGGTTATTGGTCGCGGCGGCATGGGAGTTGTCTATAAAGCCCGGCAAGAGCAAATGGATAAGCTCATGGCCATTAAGATGCTGCACTCGCATATGGTGTCAGACTCAGAAGCGGTAAAGCGTTTTTATCGCGAAGCAAAAACTGTCTCACAGGTAAAACACCACCATATCGTCACACTCTACGACTTTGGTATGAGCTCTCAAGGCCAACCCTTTTTGGTGATGGACTACCTCCAAGGAGTGAGCCTCAAAGACGAACTAAAAAACAACGGACCACTTTCCTTCGAAAGGGCTGATCGAATTTTTGGTCAGATCGTAGATGGACTTGCTGCCGCCCATTCACTCGACGTTGTTCACCGCGACCTTAAACCGGAAAATATTGTCCTTTCATCCAATGCTCCTACGGGAGACTGGGTGACTCTGGTTGACTTTGGCCTTTCTAAGCTAAAAGAACCGAAAACTCAAGATGCATATACCATCACCAAAACTGGCGACGTCTGCGGCAGCCCACCCTATATGAGCCCAGAGCAGTGTTTAGCCGCTTCGGCTGTCGACCCCCGCTCCGATATCTATTCGCTGGCAATTGTCGCTTATGAATCACTGTCAGGCTTCCTGCCCTACAAAGCTAAATCGGCAATTGAAATGATGGACTGCCACCTATACGGCACGCCCACGCCTTTTTCACAAGCATCAACCGATTTTAAAGTCTGTACCGAGGTCACCAATGTCTTGAACAAGGCACTGGCCAAAGAACCAGAACAAAGACAGCAAGATATTCAAGAATTTGGCAAAGAGCTTCACGAGGCCCTTGCACGGGATGGCATTAAGCTCAAATCGTATAAGCATCGCATGGAGATTGCCGACTTCAAAGATATGGAGAGCGAAGCCGAGGCACTGATGACCGGCTCCTACCCGACCCTGGGATTGGCTGCTGAAGGGCACTTAAATGCCATAAACAATCAAACAGCTATGGAAATTGCTACCAACACCCAAGTAGATTCAAACTACAGCAAGGCCAGCATCCAGACTGGTGGCCACGAAGTCGTCAATTTCTCCAATAACAACGGTGCTGTTAATAACAGCAACAATAACAATAGCAACAATGGCGACGCTTCAGCGGAAGAGGCTCAACGCAGCTGGATTTCGCGAGTGATGAGTGCGGTGTTCGGACCTCGTCCCCAGGCAGTGGTCGAACAAGAAGAAGAACTTGAATCAAATTTACCTTACGCCAACTGCCCCTACTGCCAAGCACCAGTGCGCTCGATGATCCGCTTTTGCATTTCCTGTCAGCGCCAGCTACCATCGGCGGCGGAGTATGCTCGCATGCGCATCAGCGCTGGCAGCAAGCTTGTACCAGCGAAATCACAGACCAATACCGGTAGACATGCTAAGCCTGGCTTCAGCAACCGGGCCAAAGAGTCAATGAACCGTCAGGCCTATCCGGGCATAACTAAGTTTCTCATGATTGGCCTGGTTGGAGCCTGCATCTACGCCGGCTCAGTTGCTCTGAAAAATCCAGAATTCGTCAAGACCATGAAGCGAACCGTAGCTGCAGTTCAAAAATAGCTTGATCTAAAAATGGCCAAGAAAAGCAAAGAGAAAACAGCTAGCGCTCTCTACAGCGATATTCGCAAACAAGGAGAGCGAGCATACCGCGCCCGAAATTACAGCCTGGCGCGCAGCCAATATATAAAAGGCGCACAGCGGCTGGCGAAAAGTTTTGCCGACGGCGACAATAGACTTTGCTTTCTCTACTCATGCGCTGGTAATGCCGCTCGCTGCCAGGGACAGACTAAATTTTTCCTGGTATTGAAAGATTTCAACAATGCCATCACTCACTTAGATGCAAGCCAAGCCGGTTC
>CALRJJ020000239.1:0-7404 GCA_943367505.1 Flavobacterium psychrophilum
CTACAAGTTCTTCTAGCTCAGGCTCCACTGAATTTTGGTTTGAGCTTGCTAGCGATTGCCATTCGAGATCTGTCATAAACAGTGGCTCTATATGAAAAAATAGTTCTTGCCGAACCCTGAGCCAGCGCGTCAATGATAGAAGCATCAGGGCCGTGAGCAGCAGCACCCAGGCAAGTACATCCGCTGCATGATCTGTCAGCACTATATAGCTTAGCCAAACGCCGCAGCTAGAGCTCATTAGTAGATGAGTTTTGCTTTGACGCTCTAGCCAGTTATGTTTTTGCGATTTAGTATGCAGCCTCAAATAACTATCATGTGCACTCCCTGTGGTGTCAATGATAGCGATGCTACTTACCGCTGAGTCTTTATTGCGATCTAAGAGTGCTGTCTGTTCGGCCAAGGCAATTCACTACAAAAAACGACAATCCCATGCTAGCACGGGATTGTCATTAGATTATTCGGATCCTTAATCTAACCTAGGCTAGATGCTTATTTACCCATGGCTGCGAAGTACACAGCGCAAGCGTGGTCTAGATACTCTCGGGAGAGTCTAGGATCGGTCTGCAAGAAGGCGCAGAGGTTAATTACCTGGTCGACAATGTCTCTTGGGTGGCAGCAACGCATCATGCGCTTACCGCTACGGTATTGAGACTCAATCAAGTAGTTAACGGCTTCTTCGTTGTAAGGTACGCCAGTGCGTTGGCAATACTGCAGGAAGATCCACTTGAACTCATCTTCGGTAGGGTTGGTGATATTGATCTTGTAAGGAATCCGTCTTAAGAAGGCTTCGTCTACTAGATCGGCTGGGTTGAGGTTGGTTGAGAAAACAATCAACTGTTCAAATGGCACTTCTAGCTTCTTGCCTGTGTGCAAGGTCAGGTAGTCGACCCGTTTTTCCAACGGTACAATCCATCTGTTCAACAGTGATTTGTGGTCGATTCTTTGACGGCCAAAGTCGTCGATCAGAAGCAAGCCGCAATTACTCTTAAGCTGAATTGGCGCTTCGTAGAGCTTGGTACCGTAGTCGAACTGAAGCTCAAGCATGTCAATCGTCAACTCACCGCCGACCACTACGCAAGGGCGCTGAATGCGCACCCATCTGTGGTCATAGTCTCTAGGGTAGTTGGCTGCTGAGACTTGTTCGTGGTTGTGATTGTCGTACAAGCGAATGATCTGGCCGTCAATTTCTACTGCATACGGAATAAAGATGTGCCCTTTGAACGAGCGCACGATTCTTTCTGCAATTGAAGTTTTGCCATTGCCGGCTTCACCGAACAAGAACATCCCGCGGCCAGAGTTGATGGCTGGACCAACTGCGTTGATTGTGCGGCGGTTGACCATGATGTCAGAGAAGGCTACTTCTAAGTCGCGGGGAGTAACGTGCTCACGGCGAATGGTCTGATATTTCAAAGAGTCAATATAGCGACTCCATGGCACAGGGCAGGCACCGACGTAAGCGTTGTGGTCGAAATAAGCACGAGCTCTGTCACGACCCTTTTCGGTTGGTGAATATTCATAGTCGGCTAGACCGCCAGAACTTTTGACTTCAATCAGGAGCTGCTTCTTCAGAACTTCCAAGATTTCTTCAATGATTTTGAATGGAAGCATTGTTCTTGACGCGATTTCGCGACCGAGAGCAAAGTTGACCATGTAGATATCTTTGAGAATCAATTCTTCTAAGAAGCCTTCTTTCATCCCGGTTTCGAGAATGGTTGAAGGATAAGGAGGAACGAACTCCTGTTGCTGCTGTGCTCCGGTTCTAACCTGTTGCATATCTTTTTTTAGCCTCATAGAGCCGCTTTTGACGGGCAATCTTGTTTACTAGATTGTGGTCTTAGCTGCTCAGCATTCGAATTGTCTGATAAACCTAAAGACTTGACTTCTTATCTACTCTCTTTGAAACTCAATGAGAGAGCCAAGTCATGCAAGTATATTCACTTTAGCGCGTTGTGCCAGTTTCTACTAGCTCTTAGGAGCTTTTCTTGGCTTTGTGAGCAGAAAGGTAAAGAACTTCTTATTTGCGGCCCTTGGATTGCACAAGTGTCTTGATTTTTCCCGACATAATCGTCAGCTCGTCTAGCTTGTCGCTTCCACCAAAGCGATCTTCACTATAGATTTCCATAAAATTGCTCACCATCTCTGGCAATTCGTCAGGTATGTAGCGCCCGCCCTGGGCCAATTCGCTAATGCGATCGCCTAAGCGCATTGAAAGTTCATCGGCGGTTTCTGTAGGCCCCTTAAGCAGCTCGTAACGCTTAAGGTCAGACAATACTTCTAAAAAGATCAAAGTAGAAGGTTTGTGGGTCTGCAGGTACTCTCTTCGCTGAGTCTCTTTGCGCTGTTTTAGGTAAACGAACAGAATGGCAGCTAGGGCCAACAGCGCAAAAAATACTATGGAGTATTTAAAGAACTGTTGCATCAGGCCCTGGTCAACGTTGCCGATCAAAGGCAGTTGGATTTTTTGAGATTTACCTTTGTTGCCGCCAAAGTCAAACAGTCCAAATTTGTTGTTCTTTGTATCGTTACCTTTGTCGCCAGGACGATCTCCCTCGCGCGGGGTCCGTTCTTTTTGATGTCGCGGCTTACGTGAAGGCGAGTAATTTTGACCAAATGGATTGGCTAATCCGCTTTTGACAAAGCGGGTGAGGGCGTTGCCTCCTTCTTCGTGGGCCGGGAGCTGACCATTGGGAGTGGCATCAAAAGGCACCCAGTTCCAGTACGGCAGATAAATCTCGGCCCAAACATGGGCATGCTTACCGCGTACTTCCCAATAGCCGGTCGTCTTGTTTAGTTGGCCAGGCAGGAAGCCAGTCACTATGCGGGCAGGGATGCCCTGTGCGCGACAGAGTAATACAAAGGCCGTGGCAAAGTGACGACAGTTGCCTCGTTTCTTGACGAAGAGAAAATCTTCGACAAAAGATTCTTTTGTTTCCTTTATTTCCTTTACTTGCTTGGTTTCAGCTTCAGTTTTAGATTCAGGTTGAGTGCTAGTTGCTACAGCTGCTGGCTTATTTTCGCTGCTTTCTTTACTAGTTAGTTCGGGTTTGACTTCAGTCGTTGATTTAGCCTTGGGCTCTGCTCCAGTTGCTGGCGCTGGGCTGACCGCTGATGCTGGTGCGGGAGTGGGGGTGTCTTCTGCATAGAAACTGCCTGGATCATACTTGTAGTTCTTGCGCAGGTATTGGCAGATTTTGTCACTACGATAGAACCAGTTACCTTCTTTGCCAGCTACGTCATTGGCCAGCTTCTCAATCTCGTCACCGCCGGCGGTGTATGGTGTTTGGCAGCTTCTCGCCAATTTGATTTCGTTGTCGCGGTCATCTGTTACTTGTTCGATTGTCTCAAGGGGCAGGTGCCGCATTTGATCAAAGTCATAGACCGGAAGCTGTGACACTACCGAATAGGCTGAGCCGCGCTGCAGGGTACTGATCAGCTTGATGGTGCCATCGCCGTCTACTCTAATTTCGGCGTCTTCTTTGCCCTTCTGCTTGACCAGCTGCGGTATCCAGCTGGCTGGAAGGATGTGGCCGAAGACATTATCTTGCTCGATGCGGAAGTCTTGTTTAACTTCAAGGGTAGGCAAACGTGGTGGTACGTAAACGGCATCACTAGCCGTTAAATCCAGACCTATGTGGCTGTTTGGTGTCGGTTTAATCGTGGTTGTCGCTACCGGCACAGACCTTGTCCATTGCACCCCATCAAAATTATTGAGTGAGTAGCGGCGGATATAGCTAGGTTGTGGTGACGAGACTTTCAATACTATTTCTTCAAGCTGGTTGGCTGCGCCACGCAGCCCCACTACTTCTTTCTGGTAGGCTTCGTTGAGAGCTTTTTCTGTTGCTAGCGCTTTTAGAGCTTCTGGAGAAGGTAGTCCACCTGTGCTGGGCTTGCCGCCCTTGCCTGAATTCTTCTGGCCGTTGCTGTTATTTCCCGTATTGCCATTACCGGAACTGCTGCCGGAGCCGCTACCAGAGTCGCCTTTCTCAGGGCTGCTACCGCTGGCAGTGCCGCTTTGATTGCTTTTGCTGACGGTGTAGCTAGCTCCTCCTTGAGCTTTTGTCTCGGGGGCTCCCCCTCTAATTGACTGACTGCGTCCGCCTTTGCCCAGCTGATCGCTGAGAGCAGCAGAGATAGGGAGCTGTGCTCTGACAAAGTTGTCTTTGAAAATGTCAATAACAGAGTCGATTCTTGGCATACCGCTGAAAGCCAGGTAGCTGAGAAAGGGCAAAATGAAAACTGGGATAAGTGGGCTTAGGGAAGCGATGCGTAAGCGCTTGATCACGAGTTCTGGGGGTTTTACTTGGGTTGCAGCTTGGGCCTCTTTTTGTGTTGCCTTTGCCGATGCGCTATTAGCAGAGGGCACTGCCCGCGATGGGCCAATCTCGTGAGACCGTGATGAGGAGTCGTAGAAAAGCAGGAGGCCGGCGAGAATTGTATAGGTGAAAATGTAAAAACCGTAGATTACATCTCTGGCCATACCGGCTAGGCAGGTAAGCAAGCCCAGTCCGATCAGAGCAGAAATTGAAAAATCTGTCCGGCTGCGCAAATCAAAGCAGTGCAAAGCCAGCAGGCCAGTTAGCATGTGAATGAAGGCACCGACGGCTGTATGCATACCATTGGCATAGCCTGTATAAAGCTCGAAGAAGAAATTAGTGAATAAGAGAATGGTGGCAACTGTAGGTATGGTTCCCACCCAGGCCGGGCGGCTATTTCTAAAAGCGTAGGCCAAATAGCTACCGAGAATGGCTGTGGCAGCGAACATAAATGTAGCGATCGGCAAGGTTGGTACATAGCTAGCTGAGGCGATTATCAACAAAAGGTTCATCGTCAGAGCGACGATTCGTATGCCTAGCGATTGCTCAACTCTTGATTCTTTCTTGGTTTTCTTTGTTTCGGCCAGGCGCTTGGGCTTAACTTTAGGTTTGGTAATCACAGCTGCGACATCTCCTCATATTCAGAGAGAGTGGCGAGAATGCGGCCGGGGGGCGCATTGCTGCCGACTATGGGGCCTTGGCGGCGGTCGCCGGAACCTTGAGCGTGCATCGGAATTCGTGCTTTGACGGCCATGGCATCGTCGAGATTGGCGCTTTCTTGAATGCGAGTTGAGTCGGCTTCAAGGTATTGTCTCGACATTACCCAGATGTCGACTTGCTTGGGTGATGCCACGGGAAGCTCAGGTTCCATTAATACTGTGCGGTCTTGATTGCCGTTCTGGCTGTCGAGAAATGCCTGGTAGGCCTCGACAGCATCCTGGCTAGGTGCCGCTGGTCGAATCGTTAGAAGTGCTAGTGTGTCTGCTTCTCCCACTCTCGGCACCTTGACTGAATAGTCGGAATTGTCTACAACCAATGCATCCACTCTAGCAAGAATTTGCGCTGCCCACCCGATTCCGCGAGCGAGCGGCGGCAAATCTGTGAGAATTTTTGGCAACTTCTCTAGATCTTCGTCCAGGCTGGGGATAATGAAAAGCTCGGGTGAGCCGCCTAGTTTGAAGCCCAGTTGCAGCAGGGAGAGAGCAATTGAGATGGCTAGTTCGAATTGCTCTTCGCTTTGCCAGGCGGAGGTGAGGTCGAGCAAAACATCGAAACCCGGTAACCCTTCTGACTCAAATTCGCGAATCATTAGTTTGCCCGTGCGGGCGCTGGTTGGCCAGTGGATTAAGCGGGGGCTGTCGCCTTGACGAAATTCACGCAATGACCGCACTGAGGCTGAGGAAAGCGCAGCGATTGGCCGGGAAGAAGAGAAGAATAGAGCCGAGTCGCCCACTGCTCTGAGGCGGAAGAGGAAATTACCATCGACACTGTCTGTTCTGGGGAAGACAATCATCTGTGGTGCACTGCCGGTGGTGCGAGCGGCATCAGCGGCAAGAATGCTGGCATAGGTGGCGGTTTGGCTGTGGCGTTCTTCTGTAAATTGAGTAGTAAGGGGATAACTCTTCACCCACCATGCCAGCCCAAAGGGATAGCAGGAATAGAGTTCGATTGATTGCAGTGTATAGAGGCCGCGCCTGAGCTTGGGAGTTTGAGCAACCACCCAGGCTTCTTTCGACAGCTGCTCAACCATAATTGAGCGCAGCATGTTTTCTTTTTCGCCCAGTCGAGTCAGTTTGATTTTGACCAGCAGCCATTTAATCGGAAAAACGCGAGCAAGCGGCCCCCACCAGTTCTTTCGCACCACGTGTACGCGAAGATTGAGCCTTTCTTTTGATACCGCTTCTTTCGGCAAGTTGAACTTAACGTTAGTCTCAAGCACCTGCATCAGCGGTATGAAGATGCCCAGGGCTAGCACTGTAATGGCAATGGCTGTGAGCAGGTAAATGTACTCGCTGCCAGTTTCGCCGGCAAAAACATAGAGCACGGCAATAATTACTGCCATGACAAAAAAACGCTCTTCCAAAACCAGTTTCAAGTGAGAATTGGTCAGAGGAATGGTTATACGAATGCCTTTGAGGCCGCTCTCTTCTTCCACTGCCCGAGCGCGTTTTTCCGCTTCGGGACCGGTGGCGAACCTAAACCGGTACGGCGACTTCTTCGAGGATTCTTTCAATAAGTTGAGCATGGCTAACCCGGTTATCTCGTACCTTCGGAATGATTCTGTGACCTAAAACATAGGGCGCAAGTAGTTTTACATCGTCAGGTTTTACATAGTGTCTACCGTCAACCAGCGCGGCTGACTGGGCTGCCCTCATCAACAACTGGCTGCCCCGGGGGCTTACCCCAAGCACTATTGATGGGTGTTTGCGCGTGGCTGCCACAATCGAGACAATATAGTTTTTGATTGAGTGGTCAACAACTATTGTTTTAACAACATGCTTTGCTTCTAATACTTCATCTTCGGTCAAAACCGCTTCAACAGTAAATGAACCTTCTTCAAGGGTCTTTTCTAAGATTTCAATTTCTTGCTTTGGTGTGGGGTAACCAAGGGAGAGCGAGACCATGAATCGGTCAAGCTGGGCTTCGGGAAGGGGGAAAGTACCGTGATATTCAATCGGGTTTTCAGTGGCGATTACAAAGAATAGATCGGGCAATCTTCTTGTGGCGCCGTCGGTGGTGACCTGGTTTTCTTCCATAGCTTCCAGCAAGCTTGACTGGGTTCTCGGGGTGGCGCGGTTAATTTCGTCAGCGAGGAGGATGTTGGTGAAAATCGGTCCCGGCATAAATTTGAAGACACCTTCTTTCGCTTCGAAGATGCTTACACCGCTGATATCTGATGGCAGAAGGTCGGGGGTGCACTGAATACGTTTGAACTTGGCATGCACTGAAAGGGCCAGGGCTTTGGCTAGCAGGGTCTTACCTACCCCGGGAACGTCTTCAATCAGAGCGTGACCGCCAGCCAAGAGGGTAATTACAGCGAGCTTTGTAGCATGCTCTTGACCTACCAGCACGCCGTTGACGTTGTCGAGTA
>CALRJJ020000240.1:0-7402 GCA_943367505.1 Flavobacterium psychrophilum
AGCCCCCTCGGGGTAAATGAACAGCTCGATTTGTACCGCCCCTTAGAATTGCCTTTAAAACATTGGGAAAGGCTCACTATACTCACTGCCGACAAAAGCTAGACCTTCATGAAAAGGCTGTGCGCGAGGAAAATCCTTGCCTCCGAAACATTCCCGGCCGGACTGGTCAATGTATTTGTAGTATCTAGAACGGGTATCAGTAGTTACTACAGCATAGCCTTCTGCGAATGGCAATGCTTCGAGATATTTACACGGAATAACTAAGCTTCCCAACTGATCGATATAACCAAAACGATCTTTGCCCGCAAATTTCTGACAAACTAGCGCTCGCCCTTCAGAAAAAGGCCAGCAATAGTCGAACGTTGGCGGGATGATCGGTTTGCCAGAAAGATCAGCAAAGCCAAATTTGTGATTCTTTTCAAAAACCACAAGGCCACAAGAAGCATCAGTATTCTTGAGGGGGCCAGGTTCAAAATGCCTGTCCAAAGAGAATCTAACGGTACCGTTCAGATTTAGATAATCAATTCGAGAAGCTTCTGGCACTTCAGCGGCGGCTAGGCCTTCATGAAAAGGGTGTATTTGCGATGAATAACTAGGCGGTAGTATCTGCTTTCCAGTTCGATCTATCAGACCCCATTTTCCATTAACCATTATTCCAGCTCTGTTTTGAGAGAATGGTGTCACTTTTTCAAATTTCCCAGAAATGACACATTTGCCCTCCTTGTCTATGAATTTCCAAAATGGCTCACCGTCAAGCTTTACGCCAGCAAGGCCTTGCGCGTAATCTTGAACCTTACAAAAAGGGCCAGACTTTGTTTTGCCATGCAGGTCTATGAAAGTCCAACGATAATTGGGGTCGTCCCCTGGCCGTGGCAAAACTCCAAGGCGAGGGAGTCGATCTGCATTGTTCGAGAAATCAATGACGGCAGCTAGGCCATCAGAAAAATCAGAAGCAGCATAGTAGCAAAAGTCGCTACTAAGAAGCTTGCCAGACTTGTCTGCATAATTGGCAAATACATTAATCTCACTGGCTGAATTGCCATGCCGCCCGTAAATTGCACACAGCCCGTTTGAGAACCGTTTCGGGAGACCGCCCAAAAAACGATCTTGCGTGTTCTTTAGGTCCAATGTTAGACGACCTTTTTTATCGATGAATCCATAGGGATCCCAAAGTCGCCGAATTGCAGGAGCCTCGGATGTATAAAATATGTACCAATACCCAGCCGAGCAAAGAACCGCCGCCAGAGTAAGTAGCATCGACATACCCAACACCCATTTGCGTATTGTCGTCACGTTTTTCTCTCTCCAGTATCTGCTTATTTGGTGATTTATGACTGGTAGCGTTGTGTGCGCATAGGCTTTACTGGCGGTGCTAATGTCGTTTTGCTGGCGAGCGTTGCAGCGAAGTTAGGCTTCCTTCGCTGGTGTCCATATGTGATCCTAGCCTAGATCGTGTATGTGAATATCCGTTGAGTCCGTTTCGATGTTCAGAAGAATCGAAGCGAAACCTTATAAAGCCTGGTAAAGGCGGGCAACTAAACGAAATAGATATTGAGGCTGAAGAAAAGAGATAGAAGTTAGAGAGCCAACTGAAATACGAATGAGTGATCCATTTTCTATTTTGGCCCTCAGGGTAAGGCAGAGGGTATGGTGTGCGCCGAAGACTACCCAATAACAAAAAGGCCAGTCGCTTAAGACCGGCCTTTCAATGTTCTAAATGGTTGCGGGGGTAAGATTTGAACTTACGACCTTTGGGTTATGAGCCCAACGAGCTACCAGGCTGCTCCACCCCGCACAGCTATCTTACAACGACTTGATGGGATAATTCGAGGGGGCGGTCAAGAAATATCGTGACTAAGTGCTAATTTTGTCTGCCCAATTGTTCAATACTCAGACCAGTACAGGATTTCAAGCTATGAAGGCAGTGTTACAGAGAGCTTCACGTGCCAGTGTTACGGTGAACGGAGAGGTTATTAGCCAGTTCCAGTCAAGTAGTGATCATGCCTGCGGCTTGCTCATCCTTTTGGGCTTAGAACAAGGCGATGGTGAGGCTGACAGCGTCTACTTGGCTACCAAGGCGGCCGAGTTGCGTATCTTTGAAGATGAGAATGGCAAAATGAATCTTGCTCTGCAAGAAGCTGGCGGCCAGGTGATAGTTGTCTCACAATTCACCTTGTTGGCTGATTGGAAGAAAGGGCGTCGGCCAGGATTCACCCAAGCTGCTGCACCGGCTGAAGGCGAGAGGCTCTATCAGCACTTCTGTCAGGAACTGCGCAACAAGGGTCTAACCGTCGGCACCGGGGTTTTTGGCGCTGACATGAAGGTTAGCTTGGTTAACGACGGCCCGGTGACGATATTGCTTGAAGCCCGTCAAGGCAAGCCCGTCTAATTGGCCTAAGTTCTAACTCTGCTAAACACTAGCTCAGCTAAACGCTTGTATGCAATTTGCGGTCTGACAAAATTGTGGCAAGTTCTTTGCGCAAAGTCTTTTGCACCACTTCAACAGGGTCGTCAGCTGCGATGGTCTGAAAGTTGTACTCTTCGGCCATGCGCTCATATTCAAAAAGAATCTGTGATTGATAGAGCTTGAACGACTGGTATAAGTCATTCGACATACCGATGTCTCGACCTGATTCATAGAAGTCTAGGCCACCGCGTGTGGTGATGATGCGGCGCAGAAGTGGCTCTAAGGGCATCTTCAGATAAACAACAAGATCTGGTTCCACGGCAAAGCTGTAAAGCTCGCGCACCCATGAAGGGTCGGCCCCTCTAACTACATCGCGGGCCAGAGCCGTATAGAAGTAGCGATTGGTAATAACAATGTGTCCAGCTTTTAAGGCGGGAATAATAATGTTGTGCAGGCGGTCTGCCAGGTCGGTGGCGTAAAGCAAAGAGAAAGTTATGGTGTTGAGGGCATTTTTTTCTTTGGCCTTATCGATCACTCGTGTCATCAGTTGTGATGACTTCCAGTCAGTTCTGGTTACGCCATAACCTTCGATGTTCAGCCAACTTTGCAATAGTTGGGCCTGGGTGGTGCGACCAACGCCATCGGTGCCTTCCAGCACAATGAGCTTGCCTGGGTATTCATGTTTTGGTCTTTTGCCGCTGCTAGGGCCTTTTTCAGTCATTGTCTTGCCTTAGTTTGTAAGCCTTAGTTATCTAGCCGATTAAAGTTGTGGCGATTTCGCGGAATAGCATTTGTTGTTCGTGGATTGGTTTTATCGCAGGCATAGTGTGGAAGCCATATTCGCTCACCATTTTGTCGTATTCATTGATGATGCGAGATTGGAAAATTTGAAAAGATTCCATGGGGTCGGCTGATAAGCCAACGTCCATGCCTGATTCATAGTAGCCCGGCATGCGGCTATTGGCGATGCGAGCCAGGGAAACTTCTACCGGCACTTGAAAATAAAAAGCGCCGTCGGGGCGAATGGAAAAACCGTAAAGACTGCGTACCCAGTCAGCGTCAACACCGCGAGCTACGTCTCGGGCAAAGGCTGTATAGCAGTAGCGATCGGCCAAAACAATAAGACCTGCTTTCAGGGCTGGAATAATAATATTTTCCAGCCGATCGGCGAAGTCTGTGGCATGTAACAGGCTGAAAGTAGTTGGAATCAGTGAATTTGAGCGTTTCGCTTGCTTAATTGTCTTGGAAATTAGTACTGACGAATTCCACTCGGTAAATATTACGCTTTTGCCCTTTGATTCCAGCCAGTTGCGCAATAAATCGAGTTGAGTCGATTTGCCAGAGCCGTCTACGCCTTCAACTACGAAAAGCTTGCCGGGAAAGTTATGTTTGTTGTTGAGGCGCATACTTAAACGTGATTTACCTTTAGATAACTAAAGTAAGGGTCTCAAGTTGATTTCTCATGTGATCAATTTCACAGTGATGATTGAGAACATCGCTATTATATAGGGCATTATCAGTACATTTGTAGTTTTGCTAATTTCGCTGTATTTAACCGATTATCAGGGTTCTCTATGTCTTCCAATTTGAAATCAGGCAGGGCTCAAGCTCTACTTCTGTCTTTATCAGTGTCGATTGCCATTGGTGGGGAATTAAGTGCCCTTGTTTCGCCACCGTCCGCCATGGCCCTTTCTCTGAAGATGCCTAGCTTTAAAAAGGCTAAAGATGAGCCTGCTGCCGAAAGCAAGGGCGAGCCAAAAGCGGCTAAATCTACCAAGCCCGAGGCCAACTCTACTAAGCCTGAGGCTAAGCCTGCAGAAGAGACAGCCCCGGCGGTAAATAAGTTCCACTTTGGTTTTGGCAAGAAGAAAGAAGCGCCGGTACCGGCCCAGCCTGAGGCAAAACCGGCCTCTCCAGAGTCGAAGCCTGAAGCTGCGCCCGGACCCCGCATTGAACCACAAACTGAGCCACAGGCCGATTCACAAGCAGAAACTAAACCAGAATCTGAAGTTAAGCCAGAAGCTAATTCCGGGGTAAAGTCAGAGGCTGAATCAGAAGCGAGTACTGAAGCTGCCAAAGCCCCTGTTCCAGGCTCGAATGTAGAGACTGGCGCGCCAGTGCCCCCTAGAACAGAACCGCCAGAACCCTTGGAACAGAAAAGGCCTGCTGCCCCTGCCGCTCGTAACACCCCGGCTGCACCGGTACCGGGTGGAGCTAAAGAAAACAGTGCTGAAGTAGAGAGTGCTGAAGAAGCACCTCGCACTGAGCCTCCTGAACCAATCAAAAAGGTTGTGCCAGCTGCTCCTAAAGCTGTTCCTCTTGAAGAAGACGCCGTTGAGGAGCCAGCGAAAAAGAGCCCGGCTAAGAGTGTCGAGATGGCTCCCGATCAGGTAGAAGATGAGGCCGAAGAAGCTGAGCCTGCTGCTGCCAAACCTAAAGCCAAAGCCGACGATGCTGAGTCTGAAGAAGAAACTCCTGAGGTGAAACCACCTAAGCGCAAGTTCCCGCGGCGCAAAGAAGACATCGATGATGCCGAAGAGATGGAAGAAAGCGAATATCGCGATGAACAAGAGAAGAAGAAAAAAGAAGCACACTTGCGTGAGCTCACTGCACCGGCGGTGCCACCAGAACAAAGAGATCCGGAACCCCACTTGTTTAAGGCTCAGCGCTTAACTCGTCAGGGCAAATTTAGTGATGCTCTGCGAGAAATCAATATTGCTCTCAGTCTTAAGCCTATGTATTGGGAAGCTCAGTATCAAGGAGCGCTTATTTTCCAATTGCAAGAGCGCAACAAAGAAGCAATTGAACGCTATCAGTACATCGTTGATCGTCGACCCGACTATATGGAAGCTTTCATCAACCTGGGTTCGCTACTCGCCAAAGAGGGTGAGTACGAAGAGGCTGAAGATGCCTATCGCAAGGCCATTAATTTGCATTTCAATTCTATGTCGGCGCACTATAACTTGGCCAACTTGCAAATTAAGCAGAACAAGCTCAACGAAGCCTTGAAAGAGTTGAAGATTTGTCTGAAATTGTCACCCCAAAATGCCTGGGTGCACAATAACCTTGGGGTTATCTATCTCAAGCGTAACTATCTTGAAGAGGCCGAAGAAGAGTTCACCAGAGCGACCAACTTAGAGCCAGCCAACAAAGCATTTTCATCCAATTTGATGTTGGTGAGAACCAGAAAGCGCAAACCTGTTCAAGTCTAGTTAAGTAGACGCTTTACTCGGTCGAGTAAAAACCAGCTCGTCATTGCCAAAGCCAGCTAACTAGTCTAGTTAATTTGCACGCCTAGGTCATTGGTCAGTTGCACTTCTAGCTCTTGGCCGGGGGCTAAGCTGACATTGTCTCCTGAGCGGAAAATAGCGATAGCTGAGCCACCAATGGCAGTGGCGATAGCTGGAGCGCCCAGGGTAGCAACATTGGCAGCAATTAAGGCATTGCGGGCGGTGCCAGTTGAAGACAAGCCTGTGACGGCGCGGACGTTGCCTTCTACTCGGGTGCCGAAATTAGTGCCGGGGTCGAGCTGACCTTTTTGATTGGTCAGGCCTTTCTGAAATTCTAGGGCAGCATCGAGGGGAATAACTTCGCCAGAAGGAGTGACTATTTGTTCCAGGCGTAAGCCAATCTTGGCTGCTCGACTCAATAGTCTTGGTTTGGTAACCTCAAATACCCTACCGCGCACCAGGCTGCCTTTGGCTAGTAGAAGGCTGGTGCCATAGAACAAGTCGTCCTTTACGTGGGCTTCGAATAAATCGCCAGGGTTGCTAGCTTTGGCATCTACCGATGTTTCTAGCACAAGTTTAAGGCGGGTTTGAACCGGCAGCGAGGCGGAGGAAGCATCTGCTTTCAAGGCTGTGCCTGAGCCTTGGTTATCTTGAGAGGAAATGCGCGAACCTGAAGCCGGGTTGTAAGAGCGGCTTGGTGCTGTGGCTGGTTGATTGGGTGGAAATTCAGGAACGTTTTTAGGGTCCATGGTCTCAATGTGGCTAGTGCTCGCTTGCGGGGCATAGCGCGGCTGTCTTGAGTCTTGCCGGGCGATTGCCGCCGAGCTTGAGAAGTTAGCCCAGCTCAATAGATTTAGAGTTGCTGCTGTAAGAGCCAAGGCTCTAACTATCCGATTGTTTTGCACTTTCCACATCCCCTGAGAACCAAGTAGATTGTATTACCTTTTCTAGGCTATGACGAAGAGAGGCTAAGAAAGATTCCCGAAGATATCAAGTGCTTACCCTTAAGAACCTATCTACTAAGTCCTCGTAGTGAGGCAAAAGTTCGTCGAGGAGCTGGCTGCGCTCACTGATTAAGCTCAGGGGGGTATGCCTTTGAATTGTGGCTTCGCGAGCTTTGACACGTTTGGTTGCTTCGTCTACCGTGCAGCCAATGAAATGCATTTCGACCTGGTAGCCCTGATTTTGGATGGCTTTGATCAGGTCGAGATGCTTTCTATTTGTGGCGCTATGGTCAAAGAAAATGTTGCGGCGCTCCTCCACCAGCTTCTGTAGCAGGTGGTAGCCGACGGCCCGGGCTGGTAGCTCCCAGCGCTGAAAGGCCGCTTCAATGCCCAGCTTTTTGCAGTCTTGCTGGTAGCCTGTCAGGCTTTCCATCACCGTATCAAATTGCACGAGATTGAAAGATTTAGCGCTATTTAAAAATTGGTGAGTGTAGGTGGTTTTGCCGCTGCCGGGAATGCCGCACATGTGAATGAGCAAGGGCTCTTCGTTCTTTGGGCTGCTAGCCTCTGCCAGTGCGGCTTCGATTAGCTCCTCGGCTTCACTTTTTAAATCGTGAGGCACATCGTCAAAGTCGATTAACTTGACGCCCTTAATCATGCTTTAGAGGCGGCACAAAGAAGGTCTTTAAGTGCGGCGGGGTCTTCATTCCAGCCTAAGAGTGAATAGTTTGTATGGCCATCTAATACGCTTACTTTGCCGGTGCCCATTTTGAATTGCTTGCTTGCTACGCGGCGTTCAAATTCTCCAGCAATGAGCTTGA
>CALRJJ020000241.1:0-7390 GCA_943367505.1 Flavobacterium psychrophilum
TGGGAATCGATCAATTCTCTCCACCTCATAGTTTAGGCTCTTCTCATGGTGATACTCGCATTACTCGTCAGGCCATCGGAGAAGGCGCACAATTCACGCCGTTATCACTGCGCTCATACGAGATTTTTCAAGACCTAGAAAAGCTTACAGCCAAGACTCTTTTACGCATGATTGGTGGTCTTATGATCTCAGGAGAAGGCTCTATTGGTGTCCATGGAGTAGCAGACTTTTTCGAAAATACGCTGGCCGCGGCCAAAGCGTTCAATATTAGGCACGAGACTTTAAATAGTGCTGAAATTCGCAAGCGATTCCCTCAATTCAATGTCGCTAACAATGACTTCGCTTACTATGAATACAATGCCGGTTATCTTTTCTTAGATGAATGTATTCGCGCCCAGCTGATGCTAGCAGAAGACAATGGTGCCGAAATTCACCGCAATGAAAATGTGATTTCAGTGAAAGAAAGCGGCAATGAAGTGGTGGTTACTACTAATCACGGTGAATACAAAACACAAAAAGTAGTTCTGACCGCTGGCCCATGGCTGCCTGATTTTATAAGCGCCGACCTATCAAAGTATTTCAAGATTGAAAGGCAAGTACAGTACTGGTTTGATATCGAGTCAGCCTACCGTAGCTTCTCTGAAGACTTTCCGATCTTTATCTGGGAAACGCCAGTAGGTGGGCATATATATGGCTTCCCTGCAATCGATGGGGCGCGAGGAGGGTTCAAGCTTGGCTCATCGAAATACAACAAAATAGTAACGGCTTCAACTGTCGATCGAGTCGCAACCGCAGAGGAAACCAATCTGATGTTCAATCAACAGGTCAAGCCCTTCTTTCCTAGCGCTAGCGAGAATTGTGTTCGCACTGCGGTCTGCTTATACACATCGACACCCAATGCCGGTTTTGTCATCGACCAATCACCAGAATGCCCCGCAGTTCTTATTTGCTCGCCGTGCTCTGGCCATGGATTCAAACATTCGGCAGCAATCGGAGAAGCAATCGCTGAGCTGATTAGCGCAGGTAACACGACTCTAGATATTTCGGCATTCAAGCTTGAACAGCTTAGGCGATAATTGGCAATCTTGGCTGTTACTTAACCGCCGCTGAAACTCGCGACAAATCTTGCAGCAGCTGAGCGGCAGACTGATAGCGGTTCTCTTTATTCTTCTCTAAACAACGGTGCACTATTGATTGCAAGTAGGCATTAATCTGTGGATTCAAGTCAGCCACAACAAGCGCGGGCGGTGGCTCTTGGGCATGCCTAATGAAAGTCTCAATGATATTAGCTGAGACAAATGGCACCTCACCAGTGAGCATTTCATGCATCATGCAACCAATGGCATAGAGGTCGCAGCGATGATCTGTGGCCTCTGAGCGACACTGTTCCGGACTCATATAAGAAGGAGTGCCAATTAAGGCTCCGGTCTGGGTCAAGTTGGGTGCGTTTTCTTCAGCTTTAGTTGACTTTGCCAGGCCAAAATCAACAATCTTGACCGTATAGGTTTCGTCGCCCTCGGCCACTAGCATGATGTTTCCAGGCTTAAGATCGCGGTGTACAAGCCCTTCTTCGTGGGCTTTGCCAATACCCAGACAAATCTGCGACACAATTTCTAGGGCATCGGGCAGCGCTAATTTGCCGTTCTGTTCAATAAGCTCAGCCAGACTAAAGCCGTTGAGATATTCCATAACCATATAAGGCTGCGACTCTTCAGTCACTCCTAAATCATGAACAATCAAAACATTTTTGTGACTGAGTAAACCAGCCGCTCTTGCTTCCCGTTCAAAGCGCCGCACTAAATCTGGCTGAGTACTAAGCTGGGGTGCCAGAACTTTGACTGCCACCGTAATATTCATCATTTTGTGCTTAGCTTTGTATACCTGACCAGAGGCACCACCGCCAATAACTTTGATTATTTCATACTTGTTGTCTAGTACCCGACCAATGAGCGGGTCGCCGCGATCGCTGTGATCATCTAGCGGACCTTCAAAACCAGAAGCTCCCATGCTACTGCCGTTCATTGACATGTAATCGGCACTACCCATGATCGAATTGATGCGCAGAATGCGGCCATCGGGGTCGAGTTTTTTGGAAAGCCTGCGAACAACGTTATTAAGCGATTCGGGAGTCATCTCCGCGTCGCTGGTCCAAACATTGTCGAGCAGCTCCTGGGGGCTCAAAGTCTCTTTGCGGTTCTTCACTAGATATGAAAGCAACTGAAACTCGCGAGGAACAAGTGTGACATTGCGTCCGCTTTTGAGCACTTTACTGGTATCCAGGTCAACGACTATATCTCCCACAGTAACTACGTTACCAATTACCGCTTGCGAGCGACGCAACAGACCTCGCACCCGGGCACCTAATTCCTTCAAGTTAAAGGGCTTGGTGAGATAGTCGTCGGCGCCTTGATCGAAGCCTTTTTCTTTGTCGTCGACGTCCTGGTGACCGGTGAGCATTATCACCGGGCATTTGCCACCAAATCCACGATAGTCAGCCAGAATCTCAATGCCGGTAAGGCCAGGCAAATCCCAATCGAGAATAATCAAGTCAGGGTTATTAGCCAAGATAAAATTCTGACCTTCCAAACCGTTGTGAAAGGCCTTAACCTGGTTGCCCTCGTGTTCGAGAAAGTCCCGAACCAGCTCAGCAAGGCTGACGTCATCTTCCACCACTACGATTCTGGCCACAAAATTATTCCTTGACAGCCGACAAGCTATACCTTTCAGTGCAAAGAATATACCCCGATTCAACTATCATCAGTCGGGCGAAAAACGGCCTAAAGCTCGGCCTAAAATTAGCCCCAAATTAACGCTATACTCGTCAGACTCTCCTTTAGCAGCCTCTAACACCCTTGAATGGGCAAAAATTGAAGACCATTAAAAGACAACGACCAATGTTGAGCCTAGCAAAACAAGGAATTTTGCTTGTGCTTTTTCTATTGGCCTGTGAACTGACTTTTATTGGCACGCTGGGCTGGCTTCTCAACCAGGCTGAGGCTGAAGCAGCTCGGCAGGAAAGAGCCCGCCAGGTCAGCGCCCGGGCTGGTCGTTTAATGCTGGTGATGTACGACACCGGAGATGCGGTGGGTCGCTATGCCAGAAGTTTGCAACTTGGCACCGCCGATAGTGTCTCGGCATCAAAAGAAGAAGTTCCGGTCATTATCAAATGGCTTAAAAACGAACTAAAAGACAATGAAGAAGCAATTGTTCTGCTCAACAGAATCGATGAGAACATCAGCATTTGTTTGCCTGTAATTACAGACATTCAAGGCAAGAGCTCAACGTTGGCCGAGCCCGGCGCCAAGGAGGCTTGGACCAGGAAACGCGAGACCATACAGCCCATGGTAAACCAGCTGATCAAAGATATTCCCGCCTTAATTGCAATTGGTCAAAAAATTGAATCGGCTGGGCCTGACCTTGAAAGAGCAATGAGAAGACAAACAGAAATTGTCTTGATTGGCGGCTTATTACTGAACTTAATTGTGGCGGCACTGATTGCCTATTTCTTCACCAGTCGCATCTCAGGCCGGATTGAACAACTCGCTGAAAATATCACGCGACTACAAGAGGGTGAAAAGTTAGAGCCATTGATGAATGGCAATGATGAGATAGCGACTGTCGACAGTGTGATTCACGACACGGCCGACGCCATGCGCAAAGAAATGGCCATGCTTAAGGCCAGTGAAGCGCGGGTGCGGGCTTTAATTGAGCATCTGCCTGTAAGCATTGCCATGCTCGACGCCCACGGCACAATCGAATTTCTGAACTCGACCCTGGAAGAAAGTTTCAATTACTCCAGCCATCAACTGATGGGCAAGAGACTATCCAAGCTGTTTGCTAGCGGCCAAAAAATTCCCGAAACATTCGCCCACGCCGAGCAATTCAGCGGGAGAACCGCTGAGCTAACCGCACTGTGCCGCAATGGCCAGACCTTCCCAGCAGAATTAATGATGGCAGCCATTGATATGGAGGGCGAAAGCAAAACTCTCGCCATGATTGTCGACAGTAGCGAGAAGTATGAAATCAAGCAAATGCGCCAGGCATTTGTTGCCATGGTGCGCACCGAGCTGAAAGAGCCACTGACAAAAGTTTCATCTTTCTTCAGCAAGCTACAAGCGCACACCCTTGGCACCATTTCGCCCAAGGTTGCCGAAACCACCAAACTAATGCAGCAAAATATAGAAAGACTGGTACTTTTGCTCAATGACCTCTTCGACCTCGACAAATTAGAATCAGGCAAAATCGAAATTGAGCCGGCCCGAGAAAACCTCAGCCTGATTTTCGAGCGCTCGATCAACGCCGTCACTGTCTTTGCCGAAAAACACAAAGTGCAATTGCAAGTGAACGACTGCCCAATTGCTCTCAATGTTGACGCCAACCGCATAGTACAAGTGCTAGTCAATCTGCTATCGAATGCCATCAAGTTTTCGCCAGCCGGTTCGGTGGTGACCTTAGCCACGCGGCAATCTCCCGGTTACATTGAAATTGGCGTGATTGATCACGGCAGAGGTATTCCTCAAGCGCACTTACAGTCAGTGTTTATCGCCTACCGCCAGGTAGAAGCAGCAGATGCCCATAAGAAAGGTGGAACCGGCCTGGGTTTGGCCATTTGCAAAGCCATAGTAGAAGCCCACAATGGCGAAATTGGCGTCAACAGTGAAGAAGGCAAAGGCAGCGTTTTTTGGCTCAAGCTTCCCCTTGAGAGGGAGAGCTAATGAGACTTTCGCTCAGCCTGAGATTTAAGGGACTATTGGTCGTACTGCTACTTCTGGCAATGGAACTGCTTTTCGTCGGCTGCCATATCTGGCTCTTACAAGAGGCAGAACGGGAATCGAGGAAACAGGAAACAGCTAAAGAGGTTATCGCCAGAGCCACAGACATGCTGCAGTCACTCTACGATGCTGGTGATAGCGTGGCGAAATACCTGGTCAGCCACGACCCTGAGGGCATAAAGAGATACGAACAGGCACGGCAACAAATTCCTGACGAAATTAAGTGGATCAAAGAGCATATCAAAGACGACAAGAGTCAATTGGCGTTGCTTGAAAAAATCGAAAGCAGTGTCACAGCAGGCATGAATACCCTGGCCGAAATGCGCTCTATCACCGACAAAGAAGCCCAATTCGTCGCCATGCAGTATGCCGTGAAGCTCCGAGCCAAAGTGCAAAAAAATATGGAAGGGCTGATTCACGATCTAATAGACTTCCTCAATACTGAAAAGAAGATTGAAAGCGCTAGCCCCAAGGTGCTACAAGCGCAGCGGGATATGATTAAGTACTTGCTCTGGGCTGGCGTAGCGCTCAATATTGTTGTGGCTTTCGCGCTGGCGCTGCTATTTACCCGTAGCATTACGTCACGCCTAACAATTGTTGAAGACAACTCACTACGACTGCGCCAGCGCAAACCGCTGCGGGCGCCACTTCGAGGTGACGATGAAATCGCCTTACTCGATCAAGCCTTTCACAAAATGTCTCATTCTCTAAGAGGAGAAGAAGCATTGGTGCAGGCTAGCGAAGAGCAGGTTCAAACAATAATTGATCAGATGCCTATTGGCTTAGCAATTATCCAAAACTCGAATTCAGAAAATGCTAAAAATACTGAAAATTATGAAGCCGATAGAGCGAGTAGCAATGGCGCAGAAGAAATAGAATATGCCAATCCTAGTCTGGAAAAAATGCTGGGCTTTAAGAGCGGCGCCATGGTCGGTACAAAAGTTGCCAGCCACTTTCTCGTTCCGGGAGCGAAACCCACCCCCCTTCAAGATAGTAGCCTGATTGAAGGGGTGGTTGATCTGATTGCCGCCAAGAAAGACCTGAGCCAAATACCAGTTGAGTTTTCGGTAACCGATATTTCATTGGGCCAACTGGCAGAGCAGAACAAACAACTAGCCACGGTAATCGACGTCACCGAAAAGCGCGAAATTGAGAAAATGAAGGAAGCTTTTCTGGCCATGGTCAGCCATGATTTGCGCACACCGCTCACTTCCGTGGCAGGCTTCTTACACATGCTGCCTATGGGCGTATACGGCGAGCTGAACAATGCCATTGTAACCAGCACAAAAGTAGCAGAAGAAGAGGTCGAGCTTTTAATTGCCTTGATTAATGATCTGCTTGATCTAGAAAAACTTAGAGCTGGTCAACTAGATCTGCGAGTGAGCCAGTTTGACTTAGAAGACATCATTGACTCTGCTGTTGATGCGCTTTACAGCCTGGCCGATGCGGTGATGGTCTCAGTAATTTTCGAAGGCTGTGAAGGCAAAATTGCCGCTGACCAAGAACGCTTGCAGCAAGCTATAACTAAGACCCTAGAAGGACTTCTGCGCCTCTGCGAGCCGGGTGACACAATCAACATCTCGGTGACGATGGTAATTACCAATCTCAAAAAGGCCTACACGATTGCTTTTAGCAGTGAAAACCTAGCGCTTCAAAATACCCCTCTCGCTAAACTCTTCGAACCCTTCCAACCAATCGAGTTATCCTCTGGCAGCATTTCACTAGGCTTAAGACTACCTCTGGCCCAAGCGATTGTGCTTAGCCATGGAGGCACGTGTGGAGCCAGCCAACACAGTGGTGGGCTTTCCCTGTGGCTGTCTTTACCTGGCTAAATTTGCTAGCAGCAGAGTGGCTGAACTATATTGCTAACCGATTAACACGCTTCTCTGCAGCCATGCGCATATTTGCCTGAGCCATAGTGCTCAAGGCCACAATCGAAGTGGCGTCAGTGGGAGCCGTGGAGATTCCGAAATGGAACATAGGGCGCAGATGCCCCAGAGTTGGCAACAAAGTAGGAAGGCTTTGGTTAATACGATCAACCATTATGCAAGTCTGCGCCGAGTCTACATTAGGCAGTAAATAGGCAAAGCTTTGCTCGCCAAAATGGCCCAGGAGATCCGTTTCGCGCTTTGTATCTAGCAATGCCTTTGTAATGACGTGAAGATCTTTTTGAGAGATGAGGTTATCAGTTGCATTCTCGGCGCTAATACAAAATGCTGCCAGGGTTAGTATCGAACCAAAACGATGAGCCCTGGCAAACTCATGGGAGAGCATAAATATAAATGTCTCGTCGCTAAGAAGCTCGGTATCAGGATTACTTAGTGCCTTCAAAGAGTTCTCTAAATGCGAAAACTCAAGATGTCGCATCTCGGGAACACCAACCTTGAAAGTCTTAGAGCTCACAGTTTTTGGTTCGCTCGTCCATAACTTGGGCTGATCGGTAGGAGGTGTTTGTCCTGTTGCTTGACTAGGCTCGCTAACTTTTTTTTGCGGCTCAACCACCGGAGCTTCATCTTGTGTCAGGTCGGCACTACTGGTGTCAAACACCTGCAGGCTTCTACCATCAGGGGCCAGCAGTAAGCCCAATCGCAATAGTTCAGCCGCAGCTGCAACCCACT
>CALRJJ020000242.1:0-7385 GCA_943367505.1 Flavobacterium psychrophilum
ACCGACAAGAAAAAAGATGCAGCAGAAATGCTAAGGCAAGCCAAAAAATTTGATCCAAATATTCGCTACGAAAGATGCTCGGTGAGAGACTTGCTTGCTTATGCCGAGTTAGAACTTGACCTTGGGCAGCTGCAAGAAGCCACAAAAGACCTAGAGGAGGCAGAATTTCTGCTTGGTAAAGCTCCCGCAGAAGACCCGAGAAACCGAAGCGAGTTGCAGACCATGGCAGCCCTCTGGCGCAAACTGGGCAGAAACGATAAGGCAGATATAGCACAAAGCAAAGCAGACGAGCTTAGGAAGAAACAAGAGCTGGAAAGGCCATCGCCTTGGCAGAGGAGGGAGCAATTGCGGCAGGCGAAATCGCCCACAGCAGCAGACTCAATATGGGAAAAGATGCTAGGGCCATACATGGCCGACATGGAAAGACGAATATTTCGAGCCTGGCAGCCAGCCAGAAGTGCAGAAGAGATAAAGATCATAGCCCAATTTGATGTAATTCAGAACGGAGAAGTAAAAAATCTACGCATAACAAGATCTAGCGGGAACGAAGCAGCCGACAAGAAAGCGCTAGAGGCGATAACAAATGCAGCTCCATTCAGGCCGCTACAGAGTGGAGCAAAGCCAGTCGAGAGCTTTGAATTCAACTTTAACAACCAAGGCCGAGGCAGCGATGGAGCCGTTAAAAGGTTATAGGAAGAGAGCAGAAGGCTTATAGGCCAATAAACAAACAACAACGCCACAAAAGGGAAATTAGTTGCCAGACGAAAATCTCGATAGGAAATACGAGAAAGAATACGAGGAAGAACACCAGCCACCGCAATTAGCCGCTGGCAGCCTGGATCCAGAAGACCCAGAGTACTCGCTTTTGATGCCAGACAAAAGGCTTGCCCTTGATGCTATCAAGACAAACTTGCGCACCACCGCGCCAGAGTTAGCGACAAGCAGCGGTCTATCTATCAATAGTGCCACCTATTGGCTCAACAAAATTGCTGGAGAAACCGGCGCCAAGCTAGAAGTAGCCAACGACGGCACGGTCTATTATTCATTTGCTCCCAATTTTTCTGGCGTCTACAGACGAAGAGGAAGGCGCAGAGCAGCATTGCTTGCAGGAGCCTTTCTATTTAAGTCACTTTACTGGGTGGTACGGGTGTCATTTGGCGTTGCCTTAATGACGTCGGTACTTGTAATAGTTTTGATTTTCGTAGCACTGATTTTATTGGCAATAGCATCAATATTCGACGGAGGCGCCGGAGACAGTGGTGATTTTGGCTCTTTCGATGGCTCGGGCTTCTTTGACACAAACTTTCTTTCTGACATTTTTAGTTGGGATTATAGCCCTTCGCATAGCAGCTATCAAAATAGCATCCCCAGCGCCCAGAGAGACCGCTACACTGACTTTATAGAGAAGCATCCCAAAGGTAATTTCTTCCTCGAATGCTTTTCCTTTTTGTTTGGCGATGGCAAGCCAAATTCTAATTTGCAGAAGTTGCGCTGGCAGCAAATAGCAACAACTATCAAGGCCAACGGCGGGGTAGTATCGGCAGAGCAACTGGCTCCCTTTCTCGATGGCGATACCTCAGATAGTGGCATGGTTATGAGTGCACTGGCACAATTCAACGGCCATCCTGAAGTAACAAAAAGCGGCTTTATAGTGTATGTTTTTCCAGACTATATAAGTGAGCGCCCTTTAGTTCAACAACAGCAACAACAACAACAACACGAGAACGAACAAGAAAGCTACCTAAAAGAAGAAAACTGGAAATTCTCAAACTTCCCGCCTCTTGCCCTGACCAATGTCTTAATGCTGGCTATTTTCAACTTCTGCGGCAGCTGGTGGCTATTCAAGCACATTGCCACGATAAACCTTCTGTACCACCTGGCTGCTCTAATCGACGTGCTACTAACCTACTCCATAATCTTGCTCGTCATTCCTGCAGTGCGCTTTCTCATACTGCTGATATTAAACCAGCGCATTGATAGCAGAAATGAAAAGCGTAAAGCTGCTGCTGAGTTAGTCAAACAGCCGCAAGGAGAAATTCTCAAAGAGCTAGAAGAAGCCAAAGCCATTCAAAGCGAACATGCTCAATTGCTGCGCGTTGATAGCAAAATTATCTTTGATTCCGGCAAAGACAGCCTTGAGCAAAGATTTGAAAACACCGACTAAAACGATACCGAGACTCCAACTTCAAAAGTGAACAAATAGTTATGGGCTACGCGCCCAAATTACAGAGGCTATATAACGGTTATAAGCTCCTTTTCAGGTAGATTCGAATGGAAGACAAATGGCATCAGCTAATCTGGATAATCACCGGAGGTGCAGCCCTTATTTCTGGTGGTTGGCTCTTTGGGCTTGTCGCGCTTGGAGTATGTCAATGTGCTTGCGGCCCAGGCAAGTGTGAGTGCACCTGCGGCTGCAAACCTGATTGTCCTTGTTTCTCAAAAGACCGCGAAGCGGCTAGCACCAGAAACAGGACACGCAACTGGACGAGGCACTTCTAGGTGTATTCCCATACGAGACGAAGCAAGCAACTGCTATCATATCGCCATGAGAAATCAACAACTAACATTACTATCAGCAGCTCTTGTAACAGCTCTTACGACAGCCCTTGCAACTAGCCCACTAGTGGCGCTTGCCACGCCGAAGTCGACGCAACCGAAGACGAAGACAGCAAAACCGGTGTCAATCGAGGCTGCCAATAAAGCTGCAGCCGCTGCCGTATCTTTTGCTTCAATTGACGCTGACATTGCCAAGCAAGAAGCAATAAAGCAAAAGCAATTCGACAAAATCTATTCTGCCGCTCAAGCCGACATGAACGCTAGCAACTATTCAGCAGCGGAGAAAAAGCTCTTAGAAGCCATAGATATCGTCGAAAGCCTCAATGGCAACGAGCAAAAGCTGCTAACGCGCACACGACTGGCTGACTGCTACCTAAAGCAGAAGAAATACAAAGACGCGGAAAAGCAATATAAAGAGGCTTACGACAGCAATATTCAGCTCTATCGAGGAAATTACCCAGTGCTATTCGCTGATGCCAGGGGGTTGAGCGAAGTATACAAAGCCACGAACCGAGCAACAGAGGCTGAAAAGATTCTAGCCGCCGCCCCTGAAGCACGTAAGAGACGCTACTCGGTTGCCGGCGTTGACGATGGCGACTTGTTCGCGACCTTCTACCAGTCTATGCGCGACGCCCTCGCTAAGAAGAACAGTGCGGCTGTCAGCAAGATGTTCCAATACCCTCTATCTGTGCGCTGGAACGGCAATTTAAAGAGAAGTGTGACGACTCGAACTTATCGCAATCAGCAAGAGCTGCTGGCAAACTACAACATCATCTTTACACCAGCAATCCTGAAACTCTTTGCCGAATATCCAGAAAAAGAACTATGGTGCAAAGATCAAGGCATTATGCTCGGTGGTGGGTTGGTCTGGCTAACAAGCGTGCAGCTTGTCAAAGTGACAGGACAACCCACCTACCAAATTCACGCAATGACCATCAACGACGACATGCCACCATCAATCAAACGTCTTCAGTAGTTGCTTGATCGATGTCACTTCTGAGCCAGTTCCCAGCGCTGGTGAATCTGGCCGCAGAGAAAAGTCTAGCCCCATCAGATACTGAACAGGAGTATGGTTGGGAAGCAGCCTCACATGCGAGACAAACTTAGGGTCAACCATGGTCGGAGCTAAAGCTGTGGTATTGCCAGTAGTGCTATATTGGGTATTTTGCTCGACTGTAATTGGAAAAGGACGAGTTGAACCAGGCGGATAAGGATAGCTCATCGAAATTGGAATATCCACCATGCCGCCATAGGCAATGGTCTTTTTCACTGAACTGCCAATCATATTATATGGTTGAGGACTGGCTTGCAGCTTAATACAGCTATGTGCGCTATGGGAAGGGTTTAACCTGGTCATGAAAGATGTGACATTCTGCAGATTGACAGAATAAGAGGAAATGTTATTTCGCCTCGAATTAATTAAAAGACAATTGGTCAACGAAGGGCGCGCAATCGATAGATTGTTGACGCCATCTCGCAAGCCTGGCCCAAGCACGCAGCTATTAAGAACAACACTTGGGGTTGGTGGCCCACTAGTCGAACCATCAATTCTAATACCATCGAAATTATTCCGTTCTGAACTGTTATAAATCCAGCACTTACTGAGCTGAGCACCACCGGGGGCACCAGTTTGTTGAGTAACTACATTAGTGGCATTATCATGCAGTATCAGCTGGCTCATACCAAGTGGATAATACGATGGGCTAACAAATAAGCCAGCATCAGTGCAATGCGACACCTCAATGTTCTTGACACTAGTCGGGTATGGCGCATTCGAATTGACAGTGATACCTTTCTTGGCACCGTAGACAAAAATGCCCGATCGCTTAGAACCATTTAGCTGAACACCACCGGTGATTTCGATACCATTTGATTGACTACCAGGGGCGATAACAACTTGACCATTGTGACCCGGCTCGGCAGAGACTGCAATCCTAACGGGGATGGCGTAGGGTCTTACCTGCACTTGCATGGGCTTGCGATAGATCATGCGGCCGACGCCACCATCGATAGTCAACGAGTCATAGTTCTGGGGATCTATTCCCGTCCACTTTATCTGATCCATCTCGTTCCAGGCTGTAGCCCAGGTCAAGCCGTCAGTGTTATTACCATTTTTAGAAACATAGAACTTACGTGGCTGCGGATACGGATAGCCGGGGCTAGTAGCAAAGGCTTGCGATGTAGCCGACAAACTCATGGTTATTGCCGTGGCAACCAGCAAAACTTTTCTCAATACGGCCAAAGCGCAACCTGGACTTGCTTTTGGATCGGGGGATCTTTTCATGCATGACCTCTTGTGATTCTGAACACAGCGCTACTGCATAGGCGATCTACCGCGCTTAGTGGCGCGGACGAAAGGCGTGTGCTGAGAGAGTGGATGGGAACACTCTAACGACTGAGGGTGAAATGATGGTGAACTGAGCGTGATATCAACGTGAAGTGATAGCAGCCATGAAAAGCACAACTGAAAAGCACGACTGAGAAGCACCAAGAAAAAGCAGAGATGAAACTATGTCAGCGCCTTCGCTAACTCTTTCAGCAAGTCTTGCAATGGTATTACCGTGGATATTAGCGGAATTGCCGGCAGAGCAACGGCTGCAAGAAACGCCATCAGAGTCTCTTTACCAAAAACAAAGGGTTTCATATTCTGAACATTGAGAAAAGATGAATTGAGATCAGTCACCGTGGATGGTTCTGTACTTAAAATGAGAGTAGCTGAATCGGCCGATTTAGATTCTCGTTTCGAGTCAATGTTAGAGTCTGCAGTCGACTCTAACCAATTAGCAGCAAACAGGCTATTGACATTGTGACAAAGCGAGCCATAGGTAAAAACGGCTTCTCTTCTGGTTTTGACCAGAAGCGGAGTAAACACCAACAACGGTCCAAGAAACAAAAGCAGTACTAGAAGTACAAAGACTATGCCAAGGTTAGAATAGGCTTGCAGATTTGTATGGGTTTCAAGCACTGTCTGAGCGACAAACGTACTGACACCCACCGACATAGCAAAGGCAGCAAAACCAAAATATGAATGTCCAACAGCAATAAAGCCGAGGCCACCAACGCAATCAGGATGCGTCGCAGTAACCCGCAAAGGGAAACGTGAGATCTTGAGAAGCAAGTTGGCCCAAAGCAGGTATCCCCATAGCCAGTCGAGCAAGACCACCCGAAAGAGCGGCTGACTAACATAGGCATTCCACTTACCAGCCAGAGACAATACTGAATGGCCATCAGTTGATACCACCTGCCAGTTAGTACAGTGTACAGCCAATACAATGTCTACCCATACTGGCGAGTAGGCAAATGCTAGCAAGAGAAGGCCGCAGACAATTGGAGCGGCATCGCGCAGTAGAAAGTTTCTTGCCACTATTGCCTTATATTGAGCAGCATCGGCTGGAGCAATATGGTCTTGTAGAAAATGATGCAGTGTCTTCAACGACCATCTTCTCGTTACTAAATCTGAAAGAAGCAGAATCGGAACAACCACTAGAAAACGGGCACTACTGATATAGTCGCTGAAGAATGGCACCTGCAAAGCTGGGCCAAAAGCGCTGCCAGAGCTAAGACAAAGCAACAAGGGCACGACCCACGCTAGGGCCACAAACAACAAAACCCCGACTACTGTCGCCTGCTGTGCAGTCTTACCCAAGCCAAGCCGCACTAGAAAACTGGTGATACAGCCACTGGAAGTGTCAGGCAATTCCAACTGAGCGGCAACTGTTTCATCGGTCATTTTTGAATATTCCTTTTTACAACACGCAGCACATCACCGGTGGGCGCCAATTCATCAGTACTCTTTAGTTTAGATAATTTGGTGAACATATTGCTGATTTTATTTCTTTGACCAGACTCTTCAGGCACAAGCTCCAAGCCGCTACCGGGCTCATTGGTAAATGACATACTGCAAATAAGCTTGGCCGGAATATGATGCCCGATCGGACCAGTATCGATATCGGTAAAGTCGATGGTCTGCATTCTCTTTTTTGTCTTCGCTAGTCTATCGGCAAATTCTGCGTCTTCAACTTTGGCAGCTTGTTTTTCAGCATCATTGTTTTGCCCTGCAAGAGTTTTGGTCACCCAACCACCAATAGCATCAGCCTGCTCTCCAAGCCGAGTATAGCCGCCATGAACAAATTGCGAAAGCACCAGAGCCTTGTCGCGCTGCGACATATACAAGCGAATAACAGTGGTGCCTTTGACACTTAAATAGCGACGAGCATAATGCTTAACTAAACCGTCATCAACATCAGGGCAAATTAAAGCAGTTTCGATTATATGCTTCTTCTCGCGCAGTAGCGGTGTTGCTCGAACCAGCAATCTTGTACCCATGCTGTGGGCCATCAACCTTACTTTGAGAGATGGATCATCTGTACAGAGTTTTTCTAGACGAGTAACGACGTCATTGAAGTGTTCTTGGCTCCACTCAACATTATTTTCATCAGAGGTATAAGAGCGCAACTTCGCTACCGATGGCCAAGAATAGAAAATCACTGGACGCTCAGAGTTGTAGGCCAGAGTGGCGGCGGTATGAAGGGCACCATGAAAGGGATTTTTATAGCCATGGGCGAAGACAAAAATATTCTTGTCGTCTGTAAGGCGAGCTTTTTCACTGACGTTGCCATAAAAAGTATCCTGAAGTTTCTCAAAATTGTCGTCTGTCAACGGTGTGATTTTGAAAGCACCGGATTTGTCGCCAGCCTCAGCTTTTGACCAACCCAAATCTTTGAGGTGATCGCTCAAAGGTTTCTTCTCTGCATTTTCGACCACACAATAAGCAGAACCCATAAAAGGCTCGTGTTTGCAGTCGCCTAGATACTTACGGTGGGGGCCAA
>CALRJJ020000243.1:0-7350 GCA_943367505.1 Flavobacterium psychrophilum
TTTGGTCTCAATCTCGCCCACGGTGCGGGCAATTTAGAACTGAAGTTGCATGATTGGCAAGTCGATTTTGCCGTCTGGTGTTCGTACAAATATTTGAATGCTGGCCCGGGTGGTTTATCTGGTTGCTTCGTGCATGAGAAGCACAGTCACTCTTTTGACTTGCCACGCTTTGCTGGTTGGTGGGGCCACAATAAAGAAGAGCGCTTCAAAATGGCTCCAGTCTTTGACCCCATGCCCGGTGCAGAAGGTTGGCAACTTTCCAATCCACCGATTTTTCAACTGGCAGCTTTACGCGCTTCGCTAGAATTATTTGATCAAGCCACCATGCCAAAGCTGCGTCAGCGAGGCGATAAGCTCACTGCATTTATGGAATATTTGCTCAATTCAGTTGAAGGATTCTGCTCAATAATTACGCCATCTGATATTGCTCAGCGTGGCAGTCAGCTCAGCATTCGTTTCAAAGGCGATGGCAAAGAGCTGTTAGAGCAGTTTAAACAGAAAGGAGTAGTCTGCGATTTTCGCGAACCAGATATAATTCGCGCAACGCCAACGGCTATGTATAACACCTTTGAAGATGTCTATCGATTTTATGAAGTGGTAAAGAATTTTGCTGGGCAAAAGTAGAGCTCTAAAAAGGAAGGCGAAAAATGGTTGAAGCAACAAAAGAAGCTGAAATAGCAATTGTTGGCGCTGGCCTGGTGGGCTCGCTTCTAGCAATATTGATGGCCAAGCGTGGTTTCAAAATCGACGTTTATGAGCGTCGAGTTGATATGCGCAAAGAGAAAATTTCTGCTGGTCGCTCCATTAACCTGGCAATTTCTACCAGGGGCTTAAAGGCCATGAGTTTGGCTGGCCTTGATGATGATGTACTCTTGCAAGCGGTGCCCATGCGCGGCCGCATGATGCACTCCAAGACCGGTGAGTTGACTTATCAACCCTACGGCAAAAGTGATGATGAGTATATCAACTCAATTTCGCGCGCTAGCCTCAATCAAATGCTCATGACTAAAGCGGAAGCCACTGGCTCTGTGCGCTTCCATTTTCAACAGAAGGCAGATGGTTTGGATATTCCCACCAACGCCGTGGCTTTTGTTGATGAATCAGTCAAGCCTCACGTAGAGTATGCCGTGAAGGCGGCAATCGTTATTGGTACTGATGGCTCCGCCTCTAAGATCCGCGATGATATAACCGAACAGTATGGTTATAACTGCACTTCATCACGCCTTGATTATGGCTATAAAGAGCTGGTTATTCCAGCCGCTCCTGATGGCGCTTTTCAGATGGAAAAGCATGCTCTGCATATCTGGCCTCGGGGCGCTTATATGCTCATTGCTTTGCCTAACTTTGATGGTAGCTTCACTTGTACTTTGTTCCTGCCATTTGTCGGCCCGAACAGCTTTGAGGGCTTGACCACAAGAGAAGCGGTTGAGGAATTCTTTAACGCTGAGTTTGCTGATGCTGTGCCTTTGATACCAAATCTGGTGGACAATTTCTTCGCTAATCCCACTGGCCATATGGACACGGTGAAGTCTTATCCCTGGAACGTTGATGGCCGAGCTCTATTGCTTGGTGACGCTGCTCATGCCATTGTGCCTTTCTTTGGTCAGGGCGCGAACTGCGGTTTTGAAGATCTCACTATCTTAGAAGAGTGTATTGATGAGCACATTGCTCGTGGTGGCAGTCTCTATATTGATCAGCGCGAGAAGGTTTCAAGCGAAGCACCAGAAAGCGTAGCCGATGCCGCTCAGCAGCGACGGGCGCACGAGGGCGTCTATAACTGGCAAATCATTTTTGATGAATTGGTCAAGCGGCGCAAACCCAATTGTGATGCCATAGCCGATATGGCGGTTGAGAACTTCACTGAAATGCGCGACAAAGTAGGCGATCCTAAATTCTTGCTCGGCAAGGGTGTGGAAAAGCTTTTAGAGAAAGAATTTGCTGGCGCTTATCGCTCCCGCTACTCCCTGGTCACTTTCAGCAACTACCCATACAAACTCGCTCTTGAAGCTGGTGTGGTTTGCGAGGAAATTTTGAACGAACTGTGCTCCAATATAGAGAGACCGGATCAAGTTGATCTGGTTTTGGCGAAGAAGCTAATTGACGCTAAGCTCACTCCGCTGCTCTTGCAATATGGTGTCAGTAGCGAAGCTGTGGCCGCAAGGTAGGAAGTTAGGAAGGTAGCTTTCAACTGCGAAGGTAGCAGCCTTCAAAGTTCTAGCTTGGAAAGGGCTAGCTTCGAAAGGGATATCTTGTCCGAAAGTAAGTTTCCGGCTACACGATTGATAGTCATTGCCAACCTAGCGGTTTTCGCCGCCATGTGTGTGGTTTCTGGCGGCAAAGCCCTTACTTCGCCAGGTACAGAAATGCTTAGAGCATGGGGGGCTAACTTTGGCCCACTTACCCTAAATGGTGAGTGGTGGCGCATGTTTTCCTCTATGTTCTTGCATATTGGCTTTGTGCATATTGCTTTCAACATGGCGGCCCTGTGGAATTTGGGTCAGTCGGCGGAAGAGCTCTTCGGTACTCGCCGCTTTGTCAATCTCTATTTCATTTCTGGCTTCGGTGGCTCCTGCCTCAGTATGCTCTTCAACCCAGGGGTTACTTCTGCCGGTGCTTCCGGTGCTATTTTTGGAGTCTATGGTGCACTATTTGCTTTCTTTTTTGCTCATCGCAAAGAGATGGGTAAAGAAGCGTTCCTGGCTGGTAGTAAGTCAGTAACTGCATTTCTTGTTCTGAATATCGTGCTGGGACTCGTATTTGGCTTCGATAATTTTTGCCATCTAGGTGGCCTGGTGTCTGGTTTTCTCTGCGGGACTTTTTACTTGCCTCGCGGAAATAAGCCCCTTTCAAGACATCCAGTTTTGGGGACTTTCCTACTCATTGCCTCTATCTATGGGCTTTTTAAGTATGCTCAAACTATCCCCTTTGATTTGGGTGAGCGGTATTATGTCACTATGGTAATCGAATTGGCCGAAAAGAACCGCTACCCTGAGGCTAAAGCCTTGCTGGATAAAGCGCTTTTGCAAAAGCCGGACAATGCTTTACTACTCTATTATCGTGGCGCTGTTTTGTATGACTCAAAGCACTACAAAGAAGCTCTTCCTGACTTTGAGAAAGCTGCCGCCATTGAACCAGATTTAACTGCGGCTATCAGGCTGCGCGATAAGATCAGGGCGATGTTTGCAGAGCCGGGCCACCAAGATCCGTCGCCCGGCTCTGGTCCTTAACCCAGCACTTCGCTCAAGAAGTTCTGCATCGATTGCCATGAGCGCTTATCGGCTGTAGCGTTATACTGCAGGCCATTTTCAGGCATGTTTACTTCAGGATTAGTAAAGGCATGGCTGGTGTGGCCGTAAGCGTGGAGCTGCCAGTCAGCTTTAGCATCGGTCAGTTCTTTAGCAATGGCTAGAACATCGGTTGGGGTGGCCATGGGGTCGTCGTAGCCGTGCAAAATCAAGACTTTGGCGGCGATCTCTTCTTGTTTGCCCAGGGCTGGTGGGTGGAAGAGGCCGTGGAATGCAACTGCTCCGTTGACGCCTTTTTCACCAGAATTTTTGCCAGAAACGCGAGCCAGATCAAGGGCGCAGAGGCCGCCAAAACAGAAGCCAATCACTGCAATCTTGTCGCCTACCATGGGATGTTTTCTGGCGGCTGCCAGGCCGGCTAAGAGCCTCTGGCGCAACATGGCGCGGTCATCCATGAAAGGCTGCATCAATTTGCCATTCTCTTCCATTGAGCTGCCGCGTCTACCCTTGCCATAATTGTCGAGGGCAAAGCCAACATAACCGAGCTCGGCCAATTTTTTTGCTTTATCTTGTTCGAAAGCACCCTGGCCGCCCCAGGCATGACAGATCAAAACGGCGGGACGTTTTTCTTTCTTTGTTTCGTCATAGGCCACAAAGGCTTCGCAGATCTGTTTGTCGTCGGCGTAGTCGAGTAATTCGGTGTGCACTGCCTTTTATCTCCATGTCTGTTCGTATGTTTAGTAGATCAAGTCGGTTTACCCTAGCACATTGTTTTTCTTGCCTCGGAGTAGCAATTGAAACTTCTTTCTTGCTTCTCCCGATTAAATTCAAGCTGAGTAATTGGCATAGACGCGAGTGAGCAATTCAATAAAGTGTTCTGGGGTTTGGGCGCCGGAGGCAATGACGTCACCTTCTAAGACAAAGGCTGGTACGCCACTGATGCCCAGGCGGATACCTCTTTGCGCTTCTGCTTTAACTTCGGCCACACCTTCGTCTGATAGCAAAAAGGCTTGTACTTCTGCTTTGTCTAAGCCAGCTTCGACTGCGACTTCCGTTAAAACATTGATGTCACCGATATCGGCGGCCTCACAAAAATAGCGCTGAAAGAGAAGTTCTGCGATTGTATCCTGAATGTCTTTCTCAGCCTCTTCTTGGATACCGGCTTTGTCCGTGCTCTTTTCAGCGAACCACAGCAGGCGATGGCCATTGAAGGTATTGGGCGTGCGTGTGAGTTTGTCGAGGTTGAAGGTCAGTCCTTCAGCGGCAGCTTTGGCGGTTATGTCTTTATCCATTTCAAGAGAACGCTCCCAGCTGCCAAACTTGCAGGTGCGATATTCTTTGCGGTCCATTCCTTCAGCTGGCATTGATGGATTTAGTTCAAAAGGGCGCCAGACTACTTTGAAATTGACCTTACCGCCAAGGGTCTTCAGCGCTTTATCTAGCCTAACTTTGCCGATGTAGCACCATGGGCAAATGATGTCTGAATAAATCTCTAGTTTCATTGTCACTGTATTTGTCTCGCTGGCAACATTTCCAAACAGTTCAAGAAAATTAGTCTAGCTGGCATTTGTGCTGCTTGACGCAAATTCTAAACTTTTTGGAAGCTTTTCAGTCGTTGACAAAGTTTGGCTAGCGCTTATAGTGGAAAGATGAGTCTGATTAACCGAGCAGCCAGAATATCGTCATCATCATCATCGAATTATTCGAGATGCGGGTGCTGCTTGTCTTTCAACTCATAGATTTAGTGATTTGAACTTTAGAGGCCCGCCCAGGCGAGGCCTCTTTTTTGTGCCTCGCTACCGGTAGAAGGCAGAGCCATAAGCTTTATAAGAGGTAGTGATGATAGACATTGAACTAGTAAGAAATAACCCGGATGCATTCAAGCAGGCTATTGCGACCAAACGCATAAACCTTGATTTGGAACGTCTTTTGCTTGTCGACGAAGAGAGGCGTCTGCTCGGTAAAGAAGTAAACCTATTGCGTGAACAGCGCAATCGCACTTCTGATCTCGTCACTAGCGATGGCCCCAATCGTGCCAGCCATATTGCCCATTCTAAAGAAATTGGCGCGGCATTGGTGATCAAAGAAGGCGAGCTTAAGGCTGTAGAGCTTGAATATCATAAGCTAATGGCCCACGTGCCGGGCTTGCCCGCTGAGGGCGTACCTGAGGGCGCTGATGACAGCGGCAACGTTGAAATTTATCGCCTGGGCGAGGTGGTGAAGAGGCCATTCAAAGAACGAGATCATATTGAACTGGCTTTGCTTAATCGTATGGTCGATTTTGAAGGGGCTCGCTTTGCTGCTGGCTCCAGAGCGTATGGCCTGATTGGCGACGGGGCATTGCTTGAACTAGCGGTGTTGCGCTTTGCTCTAGACCATGTTTTAGCCAAAGGTTTTACTGCTGTCTTGCCACCGCTGATGGTGAACGAGGCTGCCATGTTCGGCACTGGCTATTTCCCTCTCGGGGAAGACAATGCTTACGAACTAGAAGACGGTAAGCGCTATTTGACGGGCACTTCTGAAGTGGGCATAGTTGCTATGCAAGCCAATCGCACTTTCGATGGTCTAGCTACTGCTGCTGATGCTGGGACCGGAGAAGACTATAGCGCTTTGCGTTTTGCTGGCATCTCTGCTTGTTTTCGTCGAGAAGCTGGGGCCGCTGGTCGCGATACCAAAGGCCTCTATCGAGTGCATCAATTTCAGAAAGTAGAGCAAGTTGTATTCTGTGCTAATGATGCAGAAGTGTCTGAACAAGAGCATCTGCGCTTGCTCAAGAACTCCGAAGAAATAGTCCAGGCGCTAGAGCTACCTTATCGTGTGGTGGCAGTTTGTACTGGTGATATGGGCCTTGGCCAGGTGCGTAAGCATGATATTGAGACTTGGATGCCGAGCCGTGGAGCCTACTGTGAGACACATTCTTGCTCTACTTTTCATGACTTTCAAGCCCGCCGTCTAGGCATACGCTATATCGATGCTGATGCAAAGAAAAAGTATGTTCATAGCTTGAACAATACGGCCATCGCTTCTCCCCGTATCTTGATTGCCCTTCTGGAAAATCATCAAAATCAAGACGGCACTATCAATGTGCCTAAAGCTTTGCGGCCATACTTGGGCGGCAGGGAGGTGCTGGGCGGATAAAGGGAGTCCAGACTTCGACGAAGTGCACAAATTTATTGGTCGGATTTAGCCGGAGATTTTCGAAACTTGATAAAGCAAACTATAGAATTTGTAGAGACTAAAATTCCCTGCCTAGATCCGATAACACGGTTTGGTGGCAAACCTACTTGGTTTTCCACTCCGCAATGGCCGCTCAGTCGTTCCACTGGCCAACCTATGCAATTTATCTGCCAGATCTTATTGACGCCGCCAGTTTTTACGCACAGCAGTTCAGAAAAAATGGCGTACCTTTTTATGAGTGCTTCAGATGATGAATATATTGATGGGACCTATGACTCAGAGCAAGGTGAGAACGCATTCTTTATACAAACTAAGGCCATGGACATTCCTGCCGATGCAGAAGTCGAAGGTATTTTATTGAGTAAAAGAATTGATCTACCAAATAGTCCTCCGATATTCGAGCCTTGCGAGTTTATAGCAAAACTAACAACAGGCGAAGAGTCTGAATCGCAGCCGCAGGCTTTACATGGGATGGGCATTGAGCCATTTGAGAACAAGATCGGTGGCTGGCCCGTTTTTCTGCAAGACAATGAGTTTCCTGCAGGAGGTGAGTGGAAGTTAGCGTTGCAGTTAAGTGATTCTAGAGTTCCATTTTGGGTTAATTTCGGCGATGGCTGCGGTTATGCTTTTATTGATGAAAGTGCGCAACTCGGAAAATTTTTCTGGCAATGTTATTGAAAAAGTGATCGTTTTCGCTTGATGGTCCATAATCGCTTTGGCTCTGGCTTTTAACTTAGCCGATTCTACCTTCCGATTGGTTTGCCTCAGTAATTCAGCATAGCGACTCAAACATGTAGCTGTTGCCGCTGCCATGCAGGAATCCCAGATTGTGTTGTGCGTTAGCGCTCTACCCAAACTCGATGTCTTCTTTGTGCTTGAGCTGATGGAGCAAAATTTTCTTGGGGGAAGCCACCTGGTGAATAGTTTG